>JBCBKF010000399.1:0-501 GCA_038522255.1 Pseudomonadota bacterium | reverse complement strand
CACGACAAGCGCGCTTCGATCAGCCAGAGTAATCAGATCGGCATAAGTTGCGCGCTGCGCTGCGGGGAGGTTTGCCGCATTTGTGCCTTTTTCTTGATCTTGCGCAATCGCCGGATCGAGAGCGCTTGGGAGCAGCAATCCAAGACCAAGGACCAAAGACAGCCCCCTGAAACTATTGATCAATTTAGTGTTAACGCAGGCCATTTCCTAACCAACCTTCCTCCGTAAGTGTCGCTTTTATACATCCAGTTGCGCCTCGGGGCGAGACAAGTGAATCGAAGATGAACCGATAAAGCGTTTGATTGCCTAGGTGTTGACCGTTAAAGCGCGAATTGCTCGCAAGCGGCTTGGGGACAAATCCGTAGTGAGCAGGAGCGATGATGAGTTCTCTTGCACATTCATCGCTTTACGGGGTGTGAACCGGCCTTGACAGGTTGCTTCGTCCACCCGCGTGGGAGACATTTATGATTGGGATTCGCGCCCGGTTCTCAAGCGGACCGG
>JBCBKF010000398.1:0-505 GCA_038522255.1 Pseudomonadota bacterium | reverse complement strand
GTGCCGGGCCAGGCGCCCCTCGGCGCGCCCGCGGGCCAGATGCTGGCGGCGATGACGGCGCGCTGGCAGGCGGCGCAGCGCCCCGTGATCATGGCTGGGCTCGATGTGCTGGAGGAGCCGGGTGGCCCGGATGCCCTGCTCGCCTTCGTCGAGCGCCACCAGGTGCCGCTGGTGACGACCTACAAGGCCAAGGGTATCCTGCCGGAGAACCATCCGCTGTCCCTCGGCGGCCATGGGCTGTCGCCCAAGGCGGACAAGATCGTGCTTGAGGCCTTCGGGGCGGCGGATCTGATCCTGTCGCTCGGCTACGATCCCATCGAGATGCGCACCGGCTGGCGCGACCCCTGGGACCCAGCCAAGGTGATCGAGATCGCCCATGCGCCCAATACCCACGACATGCATGCGGCCGAGGTATCCTGCCTTGGCTCGGTTACCGGGCTGCTGGCGGCGCTCGACGCCGCGGCGCCGGCGCCGCGCGATCCGACCTGGGCTGCGCCGATCCGCA
>JBCBKF010000397.1:0-507 GCA_038522255.1 Pseudomonadota bacterium | reverse complement strand
GTGGTAGACGAGCCCCGTCTGCAAAGCGCTCGATCGCGCAGCATCACCGCTCTCGCGCGGCTCGGCATCGATTGGCACCGCACGCCCCGCCAATGGACCGAACCCCGTGGAGACGCCGTAGATCGGCTTGCCGCTTTCCACCGCCGCATCGAGACGCCACCGGGCCGCGTCCATCCGATCTCGCACCGCGGCGGAGAGGGCAACGCTGCGCTCCCCCATCGCGATGGCCGCCGCCTGGGGCAGGGTCAGCCCCTCACAATCGATGACGATGGTCGACTGGGGTCTTCCCTCAGCCAAGCGCGGCACTGGGTTGGCTACCTGCAGCGTTCCGTTCAGGGTTGGCTCCTCGCGGGGCCTGCGCTTCGCCTTCCGCGACGCCGCGCTCATGCGGACCGGGCCTGGGGCGTCGCCGCCGCCTGACGCTCGAGCCAAGCAGTGGTCTCTTCGAAGGGCATGGGCCGCGCGATCCCGAACCCCTGCGCGTAGTCGCACCCGAGGCCCTGCAGC
>JBCBKF010000396.1:0-507 GCA_038522255.1 Pseudomonadota bacterium | reverse complement strand
TCCACCCCCCGCACCGCGGCGCTGAGGGCGATCTCGCTGTCGATCTCCGCCTCGCCCGGTTCGATCCGCGCCGCAAAGCGGCTCCGCACCAGGGAGCGCCAGACGACGTTGGCGGCGACGAAATCGTCCATGGCCTGTTCGGTGATCCCCTGGTTCGACAGCAGGGTCCGCAACTCGGGCGTCGAGACCTCGATGCTGCTCGCCACGTCGTCGTAGCCGCCGGCAACGCCGTCGGGCGTGGGGCTGAGGCCGATCCGCGCCCCCTCCGACAGCTTGAGCCGATCCTCGATCAACTCATTCAGCGCGGCCTGCTGCAGCGCCTCCACGCTGGCGGTCGGAAACCCCAGGAGGCGCAGGATGCGCATGCGCTGGTCGATATCGAAGCCGGTGATCGCGCTGTCGTTCACCACGGCGACGGGCCGGAACGGCGTCTGCGCCGTCGCGCCCGGCACGGCCGCAAGCAGGGTGGCGGCAGTCAGCAACAGGATCACAAGCGGTCGGCGGATC
>JBCBKF010000395.1:0-523 GCA_038522255.1 Pseudomonadota bacterium | reverse complement strand
GCGACGATGGCACCGTCGCGAAGGGCGACACTGTGCCAGGAACCGCATGCAATCGCAACGAAGCCGCCAGAAGTCGGCGCGCCTCTGCGCTGGCCCTCGCTGGCATCGCCCCAGGTCACCACAGTGCCGTCGTCGTGCAGAGCGACATTGTGGTAGAAACCACATGCAATCGCGACGAAGCCGCCAGAAGTCGGCGCGTCATCGCGCTGGCTGGCACGGCCCCAGGTCACGACGGTGCCATCGTCTCGCAGAGCGACACTGTATCCCACCGCACGCAATCGCGACCAAGCCGGCAGAAGTCGGCGCGCCTCTGCGCTGGCCCTCGCTGGTACTGCCCCAGGTCACGACGGTACCATCGTCGCGGAGAGCGACGCTGTGGAAGCTGCCGCACGCAATCGCGACGAAGCCGGCGCCAGTCGGCGCGTCATTGCGCTGGCCGTCGCTGTCATCGCCCCAGGTCACGAGAGTGCCATCGTCGCGCAGAGCAACACTGTGGTTGCCGCCGCACGCAATCGCCACAAAG
>JBCBKF010000394.1:0-530 GCA_038522255.1 Pseudomonadota bacterium | reverse complement strand
CATCGTCAAAGCTCAAGACAAAGCCGAACCAACCACGACGAGCCTCACCCACACCGCACCCGCCTCCCACACCGCAAACGCCGCGCAACGGTTGCGCCACCCCCGCCCGATGGCCGAGGCTCTTTGCGCAGCAACGAGGAGTCCCCGCCATGCTCGACCGCCAGAAGACGCCCCCCGAGCCCGCGTCGCCCCAGTCGGACTGGGTCGAGCGCGCCCGCCGTGTCCTGCCCGCCGGCGGCTTCGGCAATTTCGACCCCGCCATCGTCATTCGTGAGGGCCGCGGCGGCCGGGTTTGGGACGAGACGGGCCGCGAATTCGTCGACTACCTCATCGGCTCGGGCCCCATGCTCGTCGGCCACGGCCATCCAGAAGTGCTCGAGGCGGTCCAGGCCCAGCTCCACCGCGGCTTCACCTTCTTCGCCAGCAACGCCGCCGGCATCGAGCTCGCCGAAGTGATCTGCGAAGCCGTGCCCTGCGCCGAGCAGCTCCGCTACGTCTCCACCGGCTCGGAGGCGGACATGTACGCCATG
>JBCBKF010000393.1:0-531 GCA_038522255.1 Pseudomonadota bacterium | reverse complement strand
GGCTCGGTCCCGTCGATCGTCGCGGGCGGGCGACGGCAGGTATCGCAATTGCCGCACGGCTCGATCGTCTCGCCGAAATAGCGCAGGAGTGCAGCCCGCCGACAACTCGGCGCCTCGGCGAGCGCCAGCAGCGCATTAAGGCGCGCATGATCCGCCCGGCGCCGTTCCTCCGGCGCGCCGCCCTCGTCGATCCGCGATCGCGCGAGGCGGATGTCGTCGGTGCCGTAGAGCGTGAGGGTATCGGCCGAGAGCCCGTCGCGCCCGGCACGACCGATCTCTTGGTAGTAGGCTTCGATGGACTTCGGCAGATCGGCCTGCAGGACGAAGCGCACATCGGGCTTGTCCACACCCATGCCGAAGGCAACCGTGGCCACCATGACCATGTCATCGGCCCGCGAGAAAGCCCGCTGACGCCGCTCACGCTCCGCGGCCTCCAGCCCCGCATGATAGGCGAGCGCGTTGATCCCCTTGGCCACCAGCGCCTCGGCGATCCGCTCCGTTCGCGCCCGGGTCGCGGCGTAGACGATCCCG
>JBCBKF010000392.1:0-533 GCA_038522255.1 Pseudomonadota bacterium | reverse complement strand
CCCCCGCGCCAAGATTAAGCGTCTGCGTCGCTGGCAGGATTTTGCGCCCCCCCAGATGATCATAGAGGAAGAGACCCAGACGCAACATCCATTTTGGCCGCAGCCCCTTATCATGCGGCAGCACAAAGCGCAGCGGCCAGATGATATGCGGGGCGATCTGCAAAAGCCGCTCACGCTCGATCAGGCTTTCGCGCACCAGCCGAAACTCGAAGTGCTCCAGATAGCGCAAACCGCCATGCACCAGCTTGGTCGACGCGCTGGAGGTGGCCTGCGCCAGATCCCCCTTCTCCACCAGGCAAACGCGCTGCCCCCGCCCCGCCGCATCGCGCGCGATGCCTGCGCCGTTAATCCCGCCACCGATGATGAGAAGGTCAAAGTCGTTTTGCATCGCAGCATGGAGGATTGGCGGTTTGGTTCGGGTTTGGCTAGGGCGAGCTTGTGACTTCAGACAAGAAACCGCCTCAGTTCCCGCCCCCCCATGGTTGGATCATCCTTGATAAGCCGCGCGGGCTTGGCTCGACGCAGGCCGTGGG
>JBCBKF010000391.1:0-558 GCA_038522255.1 Pseudomonadota bacterium | reverse complement strand
CACTCTCAGAGTACGGTATTGCGGCACACGGATAACCTGTGCCTTGCCAAGGCTGGAGTAGCTGAACTGCAGGCCGGCGCACGCCCCGCCAAAATCATGCAGGATGATCACATTGCCATTGATCTGCTTCACAGTGTGGAATTCGTACCGGCCCGCGCTGTTGAGGTCTCGCACCTCGCCAAAGCGCGCATTGTCGCCGCTGCGGATTGAGGCGCCCTGAGCCTGATAGATCATGATGAGATCGCCCGCTTCGAGCGAGGGCAGGTTCAGCGCCAGACCAGTGACCGATATCTGCATCGCTCCTGCCGACGCATCGCCGGAAAGCCGAGCGTATTCGTTGACGATCTGATTGCCGATGATCGTGACATCCCCATCCTTGCCCGGCGTCTCGGCGCGCAGCACGCCCGGCATGAGGCAGAGCACAAAGCCAAGCGCCAGCACCGCCAGACAACGCACACTGCGCGCCGCAAGAGCCGCTGAAAAGACAGATTGAGCGTCGCTGACCTGCATCACGATCCCCGTCTCAAGAAACCAAAAGTGCTCGCGTCAAACTTCAGG
>JBCBKF010000390.1:0-572 GCA_038522255.1 Pseudomonadota bacterium | reverse complement strand
CGGGGGCGATCCCGGTTGTCGTCGCCGCCTGGGCGCCGCCCGCCTCCGCGGTTCTTCTTGCACTCGGGCTTCTTTTGCACGTCGAGGACGGCTAGAGTTTGCCGCAACAACGAGAAGCAGAGCGGCGAAGCCGCGGATCGGGCGTCAGGGACAAGGCGTGAGCAGGGTTCAAGGATCGCGCGCAGGCGTTATCGCCGCGCTGGCCTTTTTGGCCGCGCTCACGCCCGCATTGATCGCCTCGCCAAACCGCGCCACGGCCCAGGGGCTGGAGGTGGGGGAGATCGACCCCGACACCCCGGTCGCGCTGGTCGCCGACGAGATCACCTATGACAGTGCGGCCGGTACCGTCAGCGCAAGCGGCAATGTCGAGGTCTATTTCGGCACCCGGACGCTGACCGCGGACCGCATCACCTATGACAGCCGGACCGAGCGCATCAGCGCGGATGGCGATATCGTGCTGCGCGATCCCAGCGGTACCACCGTCTATGCCGATGCCGCGGATCTCGATGTCGAACTCTATGACGGGATCGTTCGCGGGGCGCGCTCCGTCCTGGCCTCGCTGCCACCGGGCG
>JBCBKF010000389.1:0-630 GCA_038522255.1 Pseudomonadota bacterium | reverse complement strand
CAGATGATCCGTGTGGCCGCAGGCGAGAAACTGACCCTGACGCAAGACGATATCGGGATTGATGGCTGGTCAATCGAAAACCGGGTCTATGCCGAAGATCCCTATCGCGGCTTTCTGCCTTCTACCGGGCGGCTGGTCGAATACGCGCCCAATCTGCCCGGCTGGACTGAGCACGCCGAAGTTGGTGGCAAGCCGCGCCGGGGTGTCGCTCATGGAGTGGGCGGGGTCCGGGTCGATGATGGCGTTTTTGAAGGCGGCGAAGTCTCGATCTTTTACGATCCGATGATCGCCAAGCTGATCACCTGGGCGCCCACGCGCGAGCAGGCGGCCGACCTGCAGATCGAAGCGCTCGATGCGTTTCGCATCAAGGGTTTGAGCCATAATGTCGATTTTCTCTCTGCTATCATGCAGCATCCGCGTTTTCGCTCTGGCGAACTGACGACCGGCTTCATTCCCGAGGAATATCCTGAAGGGTTTCAGGGCGCGCCCGTAAGTGAAGAACGCCAGCGGGTTCTGGCCGCGATTTGCGCGGGCAACGAATTCACTGTGCAAAGCCGCGCGCGCCGCGTGACGGGGCAACTGGATGGCGATGAGGGCGCTCCGGGCGTGCAGCGGGTCACTTCGCACTGG
>JBCBKF010000388.1:0-636 GCA_038522255.1 Pseudomonadota bacterium | reverse complement strand
TGATGGTGGTCGCCTGTCAGATGGCGGTGGGCGGCGTGGGTTGTCTGATCCTGACCCTGGCGCTGGAGCTTGGGCTGCCTTGGGACGTCACCGAGACGACACTTCCCTTCCTGCTACCCGCCTTCGCCTTTCAGGTGCTGGTGCCTGGGATCGGGGCCACGCTGTTGTGGTTTGCCCTGGTGAAGCGCGTATCGGCCGCCGGCGCCTCGTCGTTTCACTTCCTCAACCCCGCCTTGGGCATCGGCTTCGCCTGGGTGCTGCTGGGCGAGGCGGTGGGCCCGACCGACGTGCTGGGCGTCGTGCTGGTGGCGGTGGGGATCCTGATGGTCAACCGCACGCGGCAGCGGGGCTGAGCCTGCGGTGACGGGTCTGCTGTCGGCGAACCTAGGTCTGCTCTGGACCGACCGGCCCTTGCCGGATGCGGTACGGGCGGCCGCCGCTGCCGGTTTTGGCGCGGTCGAATTCCAATGGCCCTACGACACCGCGGCGGCGGTCGTTCGCGCGGCGCTCGAGGAGACGGGCCTGCCCGCGATCAGCCTCAACGCGCCTGCAGGCGACTTGGGCTCTGGGGACTTCGGCCTCGCCGCCTTGCCGGGGCGCGCGGCGGAGGCGCTGGAGGGCGTGGACCAAGCCATC
>JBCBKF010000387.1:0-657 GCA_038522255.1 Pseudomonadota bacterium | reverse complement strand
AGCACACGCGCTGATCTTGAAGATCCGCTGTCACGAGCGAGCCACCATGTTGGTTTGGGATCGCATCGAGCAAGCGCACATCTGCGCCCTCGCTGCGGCCAAAGGTCACGATGTTTACACCCAGAGCGCGCGCATGGCCGATCAGGCGCTCTGTTTCGGGCAGGTCGGCCGGGATGATCGCGGTGCCCCCTTCGCTCAGCCCGGTGAAGATTTGCGCCTTTTCATCGGCGATGGCTTCGATACTGCCGAGATTTTCGATGTGGGCGGGTGCGATGGTGGTGATCACGGCCACTTGCGGGCGCACATGGTCCGACAGCGGCGCGATTTCGCCCGCATGGTTCATCCCCATTTCGAAGACGCCGAAGCGCGCGCGGGCAGGCAGTCGAGCAAGGCTCAAGGGCACGCCGACATGGTTGTTGTAAGAGCGCACCGAGCGATGGGCGGCGCCCCGGCTGGAGCGATCAAGCGCGTTGAAAATCGCCTCCTTGACGCCCGTCTTGCCGACTGATCCCGTCACCCCGATCCGCACCGCCTCGCCCCGGTCGCGCGCGGCATGGGCAAGCGCGTGGAGCGCGGTCGTCGTGTCCGCCACCAGCACGTGCGGGTAATCAACCGGGCGGTCAACAATCGCGGCGACCGCACCTTTTTCAAATGCCA
>JBCBKF010000386.1:0-674 GCA_038522255.1 Pseudomonadota bacterium | reverse complement strand
TTGGCCCTGGATCGCCGGGTGAAGCCCGGCAATGACGGCGGTGGTGCTGCGGATGGATGGTGCGCGACATCGGTGCTGCCGGATGGATGGTGCGCCGTCGCTGCGCGCGCCCCGCGCGCCCTAGCGGCGCGGTTCGCCACCTCGGTCCGTCGTCCTTTGTCCGTCATCCCCCGGCTTGACCGGGGGATCCAGCGTGGCAGCTATCACGCCCTTTGACCCTGGATCGCCGGGTCAAGCCCGGCGATGACGGCGGCGGAGCTGCGGATGGATGGTGCGCAATATCGGTGCTGCCGGATGGATGGTGCGCCGTCGCCGCGCGCGCCCCGCGCGCCCTAGCGGCGCGGTTCGCCACCTCGGTCCGTCGTCCTTCGTCCGTCATCCCCCGGCTTGACCGGGGGATCCAGCGTGGAAGCCATCACGCCCTTTGCCCCTGGATCGCCGAGTCAAGCCCGGCGATGACGGCGGTGGTGGTGCGGAGTGGATAGTGCGCAATATCGGTGCTGCCGCATGGATAGTGCGCCGTCGCCGCGCGCGCCCCGCGCGCCCTAGCGGCGCGGTTCGCGACCTCGGTCCGTCGTCCCTCTTCCGTCATCCCCCGGCTTGACCGGGGGGTCCAGCGTGGAAGCCATCACGCCCTTTGGCCCTGGATCGCCGGGTCAAGCCCGGCGATGACG
>JBCBKF010000385.1:0-718 GCA_038522255.1 Pseudomonadota bacterium | reverse complement strand
ATCAGAGCGCAGCAACTCGTTTGGTAAGGCGCGAGAGCTTACGAGCGACGGTGTTTTTGTGCATAACCCCGCGAGCAACGCCACGCGCCAGCTCCGGTTGAGCCGCTTTGAGCGCCACAGCGGCTGCATCTTTGTCTCCAGCTTCGCAAGCCGATTCGAC
Organism: Pseudomonadota bacterium; assembly: GCA_038522255.1. GTDB lineage: Bacteria > Pseudomonadota > Alphaproteobacteria > Sphingomonadales > Sphingomonadaceae > Erythrobacter. The sequence continues at coordinate 558 of JBCBKF010000385.1, read as the reverse complement.
TTTTTTGATGAAGCTGCGGATGCGACTCATGCGGGCGGTGTTGACCTCCGCACGGCGGTTGTTGCGACGGATGCGCTTACGGGCTTGCGGCGTGTTGGCCATATCTTTGTGTTTCTCGCGTTGTGTTTGGACCGCGTTGAGGCGGCCTGAGGTGTCTCGGGTTTGTCGAAAATGGACGCCCGGAGACCCGCTCCCTGCGTCGGAAAGCCGCGCACATAGAGTTGAGTCACCGAATCGTCAAGAAAATTGGGGCCTCACGCCTTTCGGCATAGCGCCCCGCACGCAGGGCCTTCCGATCAGTCATGCCTCTTATTACTTCTGGCACACCGGGCAATACCATGTGCTGCGCCCGCCTTGAGCGATGCGACGAATCTTCCCCCCATCCTCGCGGCAGCATGGCTCGCCCGTGCGGCCATAGACGTTGAAGCGAGTCGCGAAATAGCCAAGCTCTCCATCAGGCGCGGCGTAATCTCGCAAGGATGAGCCGCCATCACGGATCGAGGCTTCGAGCACATCGCGGATCGCGGGGACCAACCTCGCAAGCTGCGGCTTGGTGAC
>JBCBKF010000384.1:0-770 GCA_038522255.1 Pseudomonadota bacterium | reverse complement strand
AGTAGGGCACAGACGAAGGGCAATGACCTCCTCTCTCCATCAATCCTCTTCGTCCCGGCGCACAGCGTGCAAATGAGCGCACGGTGCCAGCTGAACGTGTTGCTTTGTCAAAGCGGCGCGGCCGGATGTTTGGCTGATGGCGTTCCAGCGCCGGCCTCGACACTGGTTGCATCAGGGCCTTCCCCCAAGGACCCTTGCAAACCGTTTTGACAGCCCGGTCACCCTTGCGTCTGGGATCGGCGCAAGGGCTTCCGTCATCCCCGGCCGGACCGGGATGGCAGCACGCTGTGAGCAAGACGCGGTCACCTCTCTCCCCCTAACCCGTGGTGGCCGCGTCTTCGCTCGCTCCGGAGTGCCCATGGCTGGGGCTTGTCGGGGGTAATTCCGGGGTGACTATCCTTCGATAAACTCGATGACAGTGAGCGGTAATCGCACTCAAACCTCTTCTACAAATCGTGCTTTTGCGCATTAATTTATGTCTCATAGCGGAGCGTATATTGCGCGTCGCATTGGAGAAATGGCATGAACGAATTTATAGAAAAGGTGATTTCGATCACCCTGGCTCTTGGTATCAGCGCATTCACGTTCAACACGCTGATCGTCTGAATACTGTAACCCCACGAAAAGGCGCGGCGCTTGGCAACAGCTTGGAGCCGCGCCTTTTTACGCTTCGCGCGCTGATCTCTCGGCGCGCTCGCGCAACTCGGTCTTCAAAAGCTTGCCGATATGGCTGCGCGGCATTTCATCAATGGCGTAAAGCGCGGACAGCC
>JBCBKF010000383.1:0-779 GCA_038522255.1 Pseudomonadota bacterium | reverse complement strand
GTCGCGCTCCCGACTGAAACCGTTTATGGCCTTGCCGCGCGCGCTGACAGCGATGCGGCGGTTGCGCGAATTTACGAAGCCAAGGGCCGGCCAAGTTTCAATCCGCTGATCGTACATGTCCGCGATGTCGGGCAGGCGCGTCAGTATGTCGAGTGGAGCGATGCGGCGGAAACGCTGGTGAGCCGGCATTGGCCCGGACCGCTCACCCTTGTCCTTGCGCTGAAAGCGGGGGCCGGTATTGCCCACGCCGTGACGGCCGGGCTGCCAACACTGGCGGTGCGGGTGCCGGACCACCCAGTGATGCAGGCCGTGCTGGAACGGATTGGCGTTCCCCTCGCCGCGCCATCAGCCAATCGTTCGGGCTTTATCAGCCCAACGACTGCTGATCATGTCGTGACTTCACTAGACGGACGGATTGATCTGGTCCTGGACGCGGGGCCCACCAGCGCCGGTGTTGAATCGAGCATCTTTGCGCTGCGCGAATATGGCTCCTGGGAGGAGTTACGTCCCGGTCCAATTGAACTTGATGCGCTGGACAAGGGGCCTTCGGGAACTGAGCGGCAATCTGCGCAAAGAGCGCGACGGATTGAGGCGCCCGGGCAACTCGTATCACACTACGCGCCCGGAAAACCTGTGCGCCTCAACGCGAGGGAAGTTGCGCCAGACGAGTTTTTCATCGGGTTTGGGGATGCACGCGGTCATGCCACGCTCTCCGCATCCGGCAATCTGGAAGAAGCCGCGGCGCGACTTTACGATTGCCTTCATGCTGGATCTGCTTC
>JBCBKF010000382.1:0-984 GCA_038522255.1 Pseudomonadota bacterium | reverse complement strand
AAGGAAATGCAGGGCTCTATGGGCCTGCCGCCGGGGTTCAATCTGCCCGGTTTGGGGTGAGGCGAGAGGATGGGTCTGTTCGGGCCTTCCCCTCCGATCAACCGAGACGAGTTTGAATGGCTTTTTGCCTGCTTTGCCTGGCTTGACCGCAAGCTTGGTGAGCGAGACCCGTCTGCGCGTTACGTGCCCGTTCTCTCGCTGCCGCGCGAACCTGAATTTCTGAGCGCGCGAACAGCTGAGCAGATGTTTGAGCTCGTAAAGCGCCGTGCAGGTTTACAGGACTGGGAGTGTCGGCTCGAACAGGGTGATGCTGCGCCACCACCTATCGGTGCGGTAGGCGCAGTCGGCGAGTATTCACAGAAGTCGACGCTGGGCACGTTTAGTGTTGAAGGCAACACTCCTGTCATTCGATACACGCCAGATTTGCTGCAGGACCCCGTCGGGCTTGCCGCGACCTTCGCGCATGAGCTTGCGCATTTGGTGATTCACTCGCTCGGCATACCTCCCGGTGGCGAAGCGCTTGAAGAGCACGCTACGGATTGCGCGGCGGTCTATTTGGGTTTTGGGGTTTTTAAAGCGAACAGCGCCCGGCACTTTAGCCAGTTCAGCGATGGTGAATATCACGGCTGGAGCGCTTCGGCGTCGGGCTATCTGTCAGAAAGCGCTTTGGTCACAGCGTTGGCCTTGTTCGAGGCGCGCTTTGAACTCCCCGATTATGCGAATGCTGAATTGAAGGACTACCTGCGCCCCGCGCATTGCAAAGCCCAAAAATACCTTGCGAAGCGCCATCCCAACTTGAAAACTGATATAGAGGCGGTGGATTTTAGCGACTGGGCCTGACGACAACCGTGTTTGGCAGGCACATCCACAGCTAACTGCCTGCGCCCATTGCGGCCCCAGCGGCCACTACCCATATTCTAATCAAAGGCACGCCCAAATGGCGGCTATGGATAGCACTTTATGACTGAGCAATTTCCTCTCCTT
>JBCBKF010000381.1:0-1118 GCA_038522255.1 Pseudomonadota bacterium | reverse complement strand
GCGCGAGTTCCTGCGCGCTGTGCTTGAACGTGGCGAAGTGCGGCTTGCCGGATCGCAGGATTCGAGCGCGCTGCGGTCGCTGGCCGAGGCCAATTGCCTGATTAGTCGCCCCGCCGGTGCCGATCCGGTTCGCGCGGGAGAGGCTGTGCCTGTGTACAACCTCCAAAACGGCTAAATTGCGGGGCTTTGCGTAGGCACGTCGCTTGACTTGTTGGAGAACGTTGCCTACTTGTTCCGCATTCGTTCACCTTATTGGTGAGCGGGAGCGTCAGGAATGCACCGCTTCCTGCAGTTATGCAGCCGGTGCCTCTTCCCGACGCGCCCCACTGGCAGCTGACGCGTGGCCCCACGCGAAGGCGATGTGCGACCAAGGAGAATATCGCAATGCTGACCGCCAAGCAGCACGAACTCATCCGGTTCATCCAGCAGCGTCTGGAGGAAACCGGCGTGTCCCCAAGCTTTGAAGAAATGAAGGAAGCGCTCGATTTGAAGAGCAAGTCAGGCGTTCACCGCTTGATTTCGGCGCTGGAAGAGCGTGGCTTCATTCGCCGCCTGCCCAACCGCGCGCGCGCTCTTGAAGTGATCAAGCAACCTGAAGATGCGGTGCCGCCCCCACGTGCAGAAACCGTGATACCAGCGGCCAGCGACACGGTGACCACGCTTGGCGCAGCGCCCAAGTCCCCGCCCGTCATACCCGAAGCGGCCAACGATGTGATCGAAATCCCGCTTCACGGCCGGATTGCAGCTGGCGCCCCGATCGAAGCGCTCGAGGGTCAGGCATCGCTACCCGTTCCCGCAGCGCTGCTGGGCCCCGGTGAGCATTACGCGCTTGAAGTTTCCGGCGACTCGATGGTTGAGGCCGGTATCTTTGACGGCGATTTTGCGCTTGTGCGCCGTACGGACAGCGCGCGCGATGGCGAAATCGTCGTGGCGCTGGTTCACGGCGAGGAAGCGACATTGAAATACCTGCACAAGGACGGTGGGCAAATCCGGCTCGATCCGGCCAACGCAGCCTACGATGCGCAGGTCTATGGACCGGGCGAAGTTCAGGTTCAGGGCAAACTGGCAGGTCTTTTGCGGCGCTATCATTAAGCGCTAGGCGGTGTGGTCGGGTATCA
>JBCBKF010000380.1:0-1145 GCA_038522255.1 Pseudomonadota bacterium | reverse complement strand
CAGTTCCTTGAGCAACGCCCCGGCGCGAAATGCGAAAATGCCGCCGTTCCAGCTGTATTGGCCGCTCTCGCAATAGGTGATGGCCGTTTCCAGATCAGGCTTTTCGACAAATTGTGCGATACGAAAGCCGCCCGCAAGCGGTTCGCCGCGGCGAAGATAGCCATAGCCGGTTTCGGGGCGTTCAGCCGCGATGCCAAACGAAACCAGCCAGTCCGCGCGGGCCAGTTCTGCCGCTGCGATCGCGGCGGCGCGAAAGGCGGCTTCATCAGCGATGTAATGGTCGCTCGGGCACACCAGCATGATCGCATCGGCCGGCAATTGCGCCGCAGCCAGGGCAATCGCCGGAGCGGTGTTCTTTGCTTCGGGTTCGACAATTAACCGATAGGCAATTGCCTGCGCCAATTGCGCTTCGATGAGATCGCAATGGTCCTGACCGGCGACCACAAGGGGTGCGGTGAACCGATCGTCCTGCGCGACCCGGCCAACGGCTTGCTCGAACAGGGTCGTGTCGCCGATCAGGGGAAGAAAGGGTTTCGGCTTGGGTTTGCGGCTTACCGGCCAAAGGCGTGTCCCGCTGCCGCCGCACAGGATAACGGGATGAATTAGCGCTGCACTCGTCATAGCGCTGCAGGCTATAGCAGGGCCGGATGGCTATGCCAGCGCCGCTTCGTATCGGCTGATCTCGAGCAACGCTGGGTGCAAACGCATTTCAAAACCAGCGCTGGCGCCAATAGAACGGCGCGTCCACCGGGTTGCCGTTGGCGTCACGCGCCGGTCGAAAACCCAGGCGTTCGATGACCAGCGAGCAGGTGAGCCGGTCTGCCTCGGGATCGGGGCTGGGACGATAGATCGAACAGTCGCGCGCGCGGCCATTCGTGCCAACGATCACGCGAACAATCACTTGCGTACCGCGCCGTGCGTCGCGCCCGCCGGGCGGTGTGGGATAGTCGCGCGCATTGTTGATCGCGCCCGAAATGTGTTGCGGCCGCGTCACCGCAACTCCGCCCTGGCCCGGTCCTGAAAGGCCGCTGCCTGTCCCACCGCCCTCGCCTGCTGCGCCTGTGCCATCGCCAGTCGCTGCGCCGCGGACGCGCCTGCCTCTTACCGAGCCCGAGCCGTTGCCCAAGGCATCATCGACGGGAAGC
>JBCBKF010000379.1:0-1190 GCA_038522255.1 Pseudomonadota bacterium | reverse complement strand
GCGGCGATAAGAGCGAGTTTGGCCGCCCCTTCCAGAGCGCTGTCGGCGTAGATGCCGATCGCGATCGACATGGGCGCGATGACCAGAATGCCGGCCACGAACTGCGTGCTTAGGACGGTGCGGTTGATGTGTTGCATGGCTTCGATCCCGCCGGCTGGGTCTGCGCGCAAAAGCCCGCGCATGATGAATTCGGAGAAGGCCGAGAAAACGCCGCCGATAACGGCGCTCCAGATGGCAAAGAAGAGCGAGAGGTAGAGGGTCCAGTCATAGGTCATGCGGAGCGATCCTTTGGAGGGGTTTGAACGTGTCCAGGCACGCCGGCGCTTTGAACTCAAAGCGCCGGCGATATAGGCGGGCCGCGTTACGCCGCACTTGGCTGCTGGGCGGCCGGTTGTTTTGCGCTCAGTCTTGAGAGGCGCAGCGCCATCAGGAGCGCGGCCAGTACGAGCTCGATCAGCGTCGCGACCAGCAGTGGGCCGGTGGGAAGGCCGTCGATCACCATGCCCGCAAGCCGCGCCATGCCATAGCTGCCATAGACAACAGCGCCGACCGCAAGTCCCAAGTCTGCACATCGACTGCGAACACTTCCGATCAGCATGAGCACGCCGGTCAGGATCAGGAGCAGACTTGGTGCCTTGAGCTCTGACAGTAGGCTCGGATCAGGGTCGATCCGGACATCGCTCATCGCAAGGAACGCTTCCGTTTTTGTCAGCATGGCAGTGCCGATGAGACCGAGGAGCATCCCTGATCCGGCGAGCAGAGTTTGTGTGATGACCTGTCTCATGCTGCACGCTCCCAGACACCGGAGCGGGCCACATCGCGGGCATAGGCGGCGAAGTCCTTCGGCGGGCGTCCGAGGGCCCTGGCCACGCCATCGGTCAGGCTGGCATTTCGCCCATCCAGGACGGTGGCAAAGAGATAGTCGAGCATCCATGCCACCTCTTTCGGTGCCCCGGACGCCTCGATCTCAGCCATGAAGCCGTCATGTGGCACATTCACATAGGCAATGTCCCGACCAGTAGCAGCCGAAAGGTCTGCCGCCACATCAGCCAGTGTCATCAGCCTTGGGCCGGTGACCTCATAGACTTCCCCGAAATGATGATCCTGGGTCAGCGCCGCCACGACGACATCAGCGATGTCATCGGCATCGACAAAGGGCTCTGGTGTATCACCCGCAGGCAACGTTATCG
>JBCBKF010000378.1:0-1248 GCA_038522255.1 Pseudomonadota bacterium | reverse complement strand
CGGCTGCATTGGTGTACCCGATGAATTCGCCGAAAAACTGTTCGCAGTGGCCAAGCGCGGCGATAAGGTCGTCATCACAAGGGGTGCGATGATCACGGTCGGCGATAGATTGAGCTGATGTGGCAGACTTTGCCAAACCGCCAGATGCCTGCGGAGTTTCGAGGCCGTCTGCTGGAGGCCGTTTGTAGACTTGGCTACTTTAAGATCGGCGAGTTCGAGCGGCTTTTAGACCACTATATCCGAGCTTGGCCAGAGGGCGTTTCCGGCAGCCTTATCCGGACTGATGATATACTCCCTCTACTCACTGAGAAAGGAAGCAAGGCTCCCTATCATGCTCAAAAGGTCACGTTCGCAAGAGCGTTAATGAACCTGCGCCGTCAGGAATGGGAGGGTAAGCAAGAATTATTGGCAACCTTCTCCAGTCAGGTACAGTTTGCGGCACGAGGCGAGCATGTTTGCGACATGGCGGAAGAGATTGATGGGCAAGTCGTAGAGCGGTCTCGTCGCATCAGAATTCCCCTTGAGAATTGCGGAGCGGAGTATTGTGGTTGCAGGTGGGACGATTTGCCAGATTGAAATTCAATGCACCCGGCGCGGCGGCTCGGGTGTAAAGTGCCACACGCGCATTTCGACCCCAACCCTCGCAATCAGTTCGACCGTCGGAACCGCCAGCACTCCGCCGAGCGATGCGTTTTCACCGCGCCACAGCCGGTCTGCCGCGCGCGCAGCTTCACCGCGCGACACCACGCCGCCCAATTCGTTCACGATCCGGCGAACCGTCTCGATCTGGATCACGCGAGGCACGTTGGCGGCGTAGCGGATGGTGAGCCCGTCCGGTTCGCGCGCCACCATTTCCTCCCAGTCGATCTCGGCATACCATTCGATCGCACGCCAGGCTTCGGCAAGATGCTCGGCGCTGGTGGCAAGCGCCTGAGGGTCCAGCCAATCGTGCTGCGCCAGATGCTCTCGCACGCGCACCCGGTCAAACTGCATCTGATTGTTTGAAGGATCGCGCGCCGGGGTAAGACCGCTGGTGGCAACGATCGCTTCAAGATCGGCCTTTCGCCAGCCCAGCAGCGGGCGGATCAGCGGGATCGGTTTGCCCGTCTTATCGGGGTCGAACGGCTGATACGCGCGCACCCCGGCAAGGCCGGAGAGGCCGCTGCCCCGTGCCAGGAGCAGCTCGCCGGGATCGTCACCGCGCACCATGCCGATGATCAGGCCGAAACGCTGCTGATGCGTCTGGCA
>JBCBKF010000377.1:0-1364 GCA_038522255.1 Pseudomonadota bacterium | reverse complement strand
GAACAAAAAATTTGATCCCAAAAGACGAAGGCGCCAATCGGGCTTCACATACCTCCGAATATCGATATGATTATTGATCTAGTCAGCGAATTCATGACTAGCTTTTCAATACTGGAGATAAATTATGAGGCTATTGAACAACTCAGAATTAGGCGTTGTCTCAGGTGGAAGTCGGACGGGGCCCAATCCGAGTACTGATGATGGTTCAGACATAGCGTCGATCACAGCGACGCTTCAGGCCGCATTCGATAACGCCACCAGAGAGGACCCCTTCACCCGCGAAGACTTCGTGAAATTGCTTCCCGCAGATCCTTCGGACTGGCCCGCGCTCGAAGCGCTGTACGATAGTGTGTTGGCGGAACTGGGAGGTGTGGACTGAGTAGTCAGAGCCGATTGTTGCCTGCCCGGATTGGGCCAAGGTTCTTTGCCTTGTTTCAATCCATCAGGCGCAATCGGCTTTGTGTTTCGGCGTGCAAGCCGGGCGTTTGAAGCGACGATAGCCGGTCAACGCGGCAATTCGCTCGCGCCCATCAGCGCTTCATCGACGCTGCGTGCGCATTGGCGGCCTTCGCGGATGGCCCAGACGACGAGGCTCTGGCCGCGCCGCATGTCGCCGCAGGCAAAGACGCCCGGCTCGCTTGTGGCGTAGCTTTGCTCGTCCGCCTCAACCGCGCCGCGCTGCGTCAGCGCCACGCCTGCCTGATCGAGCAGGCCCTTTTTCTTCGGCCCCAGAAAGCCCATGGCGAGCAGGATCAGATCGGCTTTGAGCGTGAACTCGCTGCCCACGATTTCGCGCATCTTGCCATCAATCCATTCAACCCGCGCGCATTGAAGGCCGGTCACGGTTTCACCATCCCCGACAACGCGTTTGGTCAGCACCGCCCAGTCGCGATCAACGCCCTCTTCGTGGCTGGACGAGGTGCGCAGCTTGACCGGCCAATCGGGCCAGGTCAGCGCCTTGTCCTCGTGCTCGGGCGGCTTGGGCATGATTTCAAGCTGGGTGACGCTCGCTGCGCCCTGCCGGTTCGAAGTGCCGACGCAGTCCGACCCAGTGTCTCCCCCGCCAATCACGACGACATGCTTGCCGGTTGCAAACAAGCTACCACGCGGCGCCGCGCGCTCCTCGTTGTCGCCTGCATTGCGCTTGTTCTGCTGGGTGAGAAATTCCATTGCGAGCCGTACGTCCGACATCTCTGCGCCAGGGATCGCCAGGGGCCGCGCGTCTTCCGCACCTCCTGAGAGCACGACCGCATCGAAATTCTCCTTGAGGCTGGCAAACGAGATGTCGACGCCCACCTCCTTGTTCGTGCGGAATTCGACCCCTTCGGCCTCCATCTGCACCGCTCGGCGGCTGATGAGGTGCT
>JBCBKF010000376.1:0-1390 GCA_038522255.1 Pseudomonadota bacterium | reverse complement strand
CCAGACCAATCGCAAACAGCACAACCATACGCGCAAAGTGCGCGCGCAAGGGCCGCCGTTCACGCTTCTCCAGCAACATCAGGCAACCAGCGCCAAAAAGCATTGCAAACAAGGTGCGAAACTTGTCTTCGATGAACACGAAGCTGATGAGCCAGACCAGCCGATCGGCCGCGCTCTCGCCGCCATAGGCCACCGGATTGTAATAAGCCTGGAGCGGGAGGGCAAAGACGTGAACGTTCATCCACGCAATGCCGATCACAGCCAGCCCGCGCAAAGCGTCGAGCTGAGCGATCCGGTCGCGCGGCGTCAGAGCGTCTGGCTGCATCAGGGCACAGCCCTAGCGCAAAGATCAGGCCAGCGCTGCTTTAAGATCGTCGATCAGATCGGTGCGCTCCCATGGGAAGAAGTCTCCTTCTGCCGTGCGGCCAAAGTGGCCATAGGCTGCGGTCTTGCGATAAATCGGCTTGTTGAGGCCCAGATGGGTCCTAATGCCGCGCGGCGTCAGGCCGCCCAGCTTGGCGATCGACTTGATCGCTGCTTCGATCCTGTCATCGGTGACGCCATCCGTGCTCGTTGCGTGCGTGTCGACATAGAGCGAAAGCGGCTCGCTTACCCCGATCGCATAGGCAATCTGAATGGTGCACCGCGTTGCCAGGCCAGCTGCGACCACGTTCTTGGCCAGATAGCGGGTGATATACGCGGCGCTGCGATCCACCTTGGTCGGGTCCTTACCGCTGAATGCGCCGCCACCATGGGGCGAAGCGCCGCCATAGGTATCCACGATGATCTTGCGTCCTGTAAGGCCCGCATCGCCATCGGGACCGCCGATTTCGAACGCGCCGGTTGGGTTGATGTGCCAGACGGTCTCATCGCCGATGAATCCTTCGGGAAGGATGCCGGTCACAACCTTCTTGACGTAATTCTTCAGCTCGGCCTCTTTCGTACCTTCATGATAGCCGCTTGAGTGCTGGGTTGAGACAACCACAGCCGTGCAGCCCACCGGCTTTCTTTGTTCGTATTTCAGCGTGACCTGGCTTTTCGCATCCGGTTCAAGAAAGGGGGCAAGGCCTGATTTTCGATCCGCGGCCAGCTGTTCAAGGATCTTGTGGCTGTAATCGAGTGTCGCGGGCATGAAGTCCGGCGTTTCGTCGCAGGCAAATCCGAACATGATGCCCTGATCGCCTGCACCTTCGTCCTTGTTCGACCCCTCTGCGCCCGCATCGACCCCCATGGCGATCTCCGCTGACTGGCCATGCAGATGGTTTTCAAAGGTCAGCGTTTCCCAGTGGAAGCCATCCTGCTCATATCCGATTTCGGCGACCGTACGACGCACCGCGCTCTCGATCTCGTCGCGCGCGCCCGGTGCCCAGTAATTGTTGTACTTCCAATC
>JBCBKF010000375.1:0-1412 GCA_038522255.1 Pseudomonadota bacterium | reverse complement strand
ATCTGGCCGAAGACGAGCGCCACTTTGGACCCTTCGGAAATTGCGTTGCCATCCGCATCCTTGGCGATGACGCCCGCATCGAGGAATTCGTGATAGAGATCGTTGCCCTCGCGGGTCCGCTCACCAACGCCCGCGAACACCGACACGCCGCCGTGCCCTTTCGCGATGTTGTTGATCAGCTCTTGGATAAGCACCGTCTTGCCAACGCCAGCGCCGCCGAACAGGCCGATCTTGCCGCCCTTGGCGTAAGGGGCGAGCAGGTCGATGACCTTGATGCCGGTGACAAGGATTGCCGCATCGGTTGATTGGTCAATGAAGGGCGGGGCTTCAGCGTGGATCGGGGCGGTCATATCCGCGCCCACAGGGCCACGCTCGTCAATCGCTTCGCCAACCACGTTCATGATCCGACCCAGCGTCTTCGGACCGACAGGCACGCTGATCTGTGCGCCGGTGTTGATCACTTCGCCGCCGCGCACGAGGCCTTCGGTTGAGTCCATCGCGATCGTGCGCACCGTGTTTTCGCCCAGGTGCTGCGCGACTTCGAGGACAAGCGTCTTGTCCTGGTTCTTGGTTTCGAGCGCGGTGAGGATCGCTGGCAGTTCGCCTTCGAACTGCACGTCAACGACAGCGCCGATGACCTGAGCGATAACGCCAGTGGTGGTCTGGTTAAGGGCGGGTGCGGTGGCCATGAACTATTCCTTGCATACGCTTTTGGGTCTCACCTGAATGAGTGTGGTGGCCAACATGTCAGGAGAGAGTCTTCGTCAAATGTTGCGCGCGCTCTAAGCACAACCTTTCGCGCGCGTCTAGGCCAGATGCGTGCTGGCTAACAGTGAAAATACGCATCGCTGGATGGGATCACACGCAAGTGTATGTAAGCGCCCGATTTCCTGAGGATTTCCTTGTCCCGGTTGCGGGCCGGTATGGCTGGATGCAGGCTTTTGCGATGGCGAAAGGCACCGGCGTTTTCGCCGAGTTGCTGCGCTGTTTCAAGAGCTGGAGGCTTGTTCGAGGTCCGCTTCTAGTGCGTCGTACGGATCGCAGGGGGCTCTTCTTCGCACTCGACTTTGTCAACATTGCTGGGGGGCGAAAGATGAGGCGACCCGCGTTCGGTAACGGGACTTTGCGCTCAGCCACACACGCAAAGGCCTTTCGAAGAGCGCGCGCCACCATCTGTCGCGGTGGCGCGCGCCCCTAACTTATCAAGGGCAAAGCTACACGAGATCTTCGAACCCGAAATCGTCGATCGTGACAAAATCAAATTCTTCCAGAAACTTGTCGCGGGCGCGGACGAATTTCAGGCCGGCTTCTTGGGTGCTGCCGTTGACATTCGTTGAGACGCCTTTGAGGCCTTTGGCTTCTTTACCGCCACCAACTTGTTGGATTTCGCTCAGGGCTAAATCTTTCATAAA
>JBCBKF010000374.1:0-1508 GCA_038522255.1 Pseudomonadota bacterium | reverse complement strand
CGCGCTGTCAAATTCCAGCAATGTCGCCACCGTGCGCCTGTTCAACGAACTGGGCAGCGAGAGCGTCATCCGTACAGCGCGCGCCATGGGCGTGAAATCCCCGCTTCCCGAAGGCGATCCCAGCCTGGCACTGGGAACCTCGAGCCTGACACTCCTGGAACTCACCAGCGCCTATGCCGGGCTCGCCGCGAACGCCTTCCCGGTTACGCCTTACGCTTTTGAACCCGAGGAGCACACATTTTCCCAATGGCTGTGGGATGTCACGACCGGTGATCGCGCCAGCCTGTCCTCTTCCGTGCACGCCGATATGGAGCAGATGCTGCGCCGCACCGTCAATCGCGGGACCGGGCGCGCCGCGAGGCTGCCCATTGCGAATTACGGCAAGACTGGCACTACGCAAGGATCGCGCGACGCTCTGTTTGTTGGCTATGCAGGTGAAGGTAAAGAGCGGCTGGTGGTGGGTGTCTGGGTTGGCAAGGACGACAATTCCCCGCTGGGCGACATGACCGGCGGCGGTGTGCCCGCGCGCATCTGGAAAGAATTGATGGGTGGTGCACTTTCGCTCAAGCCGACGCCGCGCGCCACTGCCTCGCCTGACCCGGAAGGACCGATCCAGCCGCTCGATATCGAAGAGGGCGCGGTCATCCCGCTCGATGAGGGTGGTTCGCAGGTCCGGTTCGAGGACGACGGCGTCACGCTCACCACTGAGGTGGAAGGCGTTCCGATCGAATTGCGTCTGGACAATAATGGTTTGCGGCTTGAGGGCGAACCTGAGCGCTAAGGGCGCGGCAATAAGGCTCAGGCCATCAGAATGTTCATGATGGCCGTTGCAATGGGACGAGTGCGATCATCCTGCCACGCCTCGACGGAGACGTTGGCATTGCGCCGACCCAGCCGCGTTATCCGGCCCAGCGCAAAGGTCGGCTTTTGCTTGCCTGCGGAAAGGTATTGAACCGTGATATTGATCGGTTTGAGAACCGGTTCGCGCCCCTCGCGCATAAGCACGGTGCGCAAGGCAGCATAACCTGCATTCTCCAACAGCCCGGCCGTCGCACCCCCGTGAAAGGCGCCCGGACGCCCTTCGACATTGGACCCGAAATCAACTGTGAGGACCGGCAGATCGTTTTCGATCCGCTCTAACTTGATGCCCAGCGAGCGCGCATATGCTGGCAGATTTTCGCTGGCGAGCCGGTCAGCCATCCTTTTTTGCTCCCGGATCGTCTTTTGCACGCGGGTCCTGCGCAATCGTCATGAACACGCCGGCCACATGCGCCACCGGATCGTCAACATCGCCATCATGCGCCACGCCGCGCACAAAGGCGGCAGAGCGTGTGGTCCGGTAGCATTCGACCCGGCCAAACACTGCGGCGCGCTCCCGAGCGGCGCGCTGATAATCAACCCGCAGATCAAGCGTCGCAATCGGCACAAATTGCCCTGTAGTCTGCCAGATCGCCATGCCGCTGGCCATGTCCATCAGGCTGATGATGGGGCCTGAGGCGAGCACGGGC
>JBCBKF010000373.1:0-1559 GCA_038522255.1 Pseudomonadota bacterium | reverse complement strand
ATCAAGCTGAAGACGATCAGTATCAAAGCCCGCACTGCCCGGAATAACCTTAAGGCTGCGTTCGCGTGAGTGCGGCCAAAAAATTCGGATAGTCCGCCACGCATAGCGGTGTTACCGGACCGAGCGGAGCCGCCTGTCTGCGGACACCGAGGCGAGAGCAAAACGTGCGTATGGGTCGCCGTCATCAATCGCAACAAGTTTTCCCGATCAGATCACAAAGTTACAGGCGCGCGCTCGCCAGCATAGCGGAAGCACCCTTTTCCGCATCATCACAATGGGACTGCATCATCCGGAACAGCTCTCTGCCAACCCCCGGAGTTGACGCGGGATCGGGCGCCGGGACGCGATGCGAAAGATCCGCGCTGGTCGAAAGCTCGCCTGTCTGGGCGCAGACCCTGATCATGTCTCCATCGCGTAGCAAAGCGAGCGGGCCACCCCCTTTCGCCTCGGGCGTGCAGTGAATGGCCGCGGGCACTTTGCCGCTCGCCCCGGACATGCGACCATCGGTGACCAGCGCAATCTTGTGGCCTCGATCTTGCAGCACGGCGAGCGGCGGGGTGAGCGCGTGCAATTCGGGCATGCCGTTCGCACGAGGCCCCTGAAATCGGACCACGGCAACGAAGTCCTGATCCAATTCACCGGCTTTGAAGGCGGCAATCAGGTCCGCTTGATCGTCGAATACCCTGGCCGGTGCTGTCACGCTCCAGCGCTCTGGCGCGACCGCCGATGATTTGAAGCATGCGCGCCCGAGATTGCCTGTAAGCAATCGCATCCCGCCATCGCGCTGGAACGGGTCGCCAACCGGGCGCAGCATGGCTTCATCGCCCGACGCACCCGTGCTTTCCCAGCGCACAGTCTGCGTATCATCGAGCTCAGGCGCGCGGGCGTAGGGCTCCAAACCCCCGTCCCACACGGTGGCAATGTCGCGATGGGCAAGGCCGGCGTCAAGCAACTCGCCGATCACAAAGCCCATGCCGCCTGCCGCGTGAAACTGGTTCACATCGCCGGAGCCGTTGGGATAGACCCTCGCGACCAGCGGTACCACACTCGACAGTTCTGACATGTCGTTCCAGTCAAGCGCAATTCCGGCGGCGCGGGCTATTGCAGGCAGATGGATAGCGTGGTTGGTAGACCCGCCTGTGGCCAGCAATCCGACCACGGCGTTGACTATCGCTTTTTCATCAACCACCTGTGCCAGCCGACGATCGCGCGTTCCCGAAAGCTGTGAGAGACGATGGATCGCGGCGCGATCGAGCGCTTGGCGCAATTGGGTTCCAGGCGTGACAAACGCGGCCCCCGGCACATGCAGACCCATCATCTCCATCAGCATCTGATTGGAATTGGCGGTGCCGTAGAAAGTGCAGGTGCCAGGCGAGTGATAACTGCCAAGTTCGCTTTCCAGCAGCGCATCCCGATCAATTTCACCGGCGGCATATTTCTGCCGGGTGTCCTGTTTCTGCTTGTTCGAAATGCCGCTTGGCATGGGGCCTGAAGGCACAAAGACGGCAGGCAGGTGGCCAAATCGCAGCGCTCCGATGAGCAGTCCCGGCACGATCTTG
>JBCBKF010000372.1:0-1593 GCA_038522255.1 Pseudomonadota bacterium | reverse complement strand
CCTGCGCCTGCGAACCAGTCGGTCGCGGATATGGATGCAAAATCCGAAGGCTGCCTCACCTGCCATGTCAAGACCGACGCGCCGACCATGCATGTGACGCCCGCTGTGCGGCTGGGCTGCACGGATTGCCATGGCGGGAACCCGGCGATCCAGGGCAATTCCGATCTGCCGCACGACCATCCCGATTACGTCGCGATGCGCGACAAGGCGCATGTCCTGCCGACCTTGCCTAAGAGCTGGTACTGGCCCTCTTCCGCCAATCCCAAGCGCACCTATGCGCTGCTCAACAAGGAATCGCCCGAATATGTGAAGTTCGTGAACCCTTCGGATTACCGGGTCGCGCGCGAGGCCTGTGGGAGCTGTCACATCCAGGCGATCGAGGCAGCGGAACGATCAATCATGGCAACCGGCGCGATGCTGTGGGGCGGGGCGAGCTACAATAACGGCATCCTGCCCTTCAAGAATTACCTTCTGGGAGAGGCCTACACCCGCAATGGCAAGCCAGCGAAGCTCGATACGCCGATGGGTCCGGATGGGGAGCTGACGCAACGCCAAAAGGATCGCGGGGTGCTGGAGACGATGTACCCGCTGCCGACCTGGCACGTGATCCCGCCGGGCGATATCTTCCGCGTCTTCGAGCGCGGCGGGCGCACGATCAACTCGCAATTCCCCGAAATCGGCCTGCCCAACCCCACGGGCCGGATACAGATCCTCGAAGAGCCGGGCCGCCCGGACCTCAAGCAATCCAATCGCGGGCCAGGCACGGGTCTGCGCGTGGCGATCCCCGCGCTCAACATCCACAAGACCCGCCTCAACGATCCCTTCACCTGGTTCATGGGCACGAATGATCAGCCGGGCGATTACCGCCATTCGGGCTGCGCGAGCTGCCACGTGATCTACGCCAATGATCGCGAGCCGCGCCACTCGCTGATCTACGCCAAATATGGCCGCGACGGGCAGACGATCACCGTCGATCCGACGATTGCACAAAAGTATGAGAAGAAGGGCTATGGCGCAAAGGGTGGCGATTACGCCGCCGCTGCGCCCGCCGATGTCTATCCGCCAAAAGCTCCTTCGGGACACGCTGCTATCAAACAGCCGGGCGTGACCTACGAGGCAGAGCCCGCGCTCGATGCCGCTGGTGGGTACAAAAACTCCGAGGATGGCCTCCTCAATTCCGATGGCAAGCCCAAGGAGAAGGGCCACCCGCTCCAGCACGTCTTCACCCGCGCCATCCCCACCGCGCAGTGCATGAACTGCCACATGCACCAGCCCAATATCTTCCTGAATTCCTATCTTGGCTACACGATGTGGGATTATGAAAGCGATGCGCCGCATATGTGGCCCACAGCCCAGAAATACCCCACGGCGGCCGAAGTGCGCGAAGTGATCAAGCGCAACCCCGAAGGCGCGGCGCCGCGCGGCAAGTGGTCGGACCTCGATTTCCTGCGCAATGTCTATGACCTCAACTCCGAGCTCAAAGACACGCAATTTGCCGATTATCACGGCCACGGCTGGAACTTCCGCGGCATCTTCAAGCGCGACCGCGAGGGCAATCTGCTCGATGCCGATGGCAATATCGTCGACAATGAC
>JBCBKF010000371.1:0-1598 GCA_038522255.1 Pseudomonadota bacterium | reverse complement strand
TTCATCGGCCAGATCGCAGAAGTGTTCGCAATACCAGCCAAGGCCTCTCTCGTAGTGCTGCTCCTTGCAGAAGAAATGCAATTCCTTGGTGGCGGGCGTAAACACGTCGGGGTGTTGGCGCAGCATCTCGTAAAGCCAGGTCGTTCCCGCTTTTTGCGCGCCGATGACGAGGAAGTTGATGCGTTCCAGAATGGCTTGATGATGAGCGGAGAGGGCTTGTGTCATGATTTTTAATTGGCCAAGCAATACGAAGATGTAGCGCGTCGAGCCTACCGAACTCGTGCAGGCCTTCGCGTAACTTTGCCTAGTCATAGCCACGGACTGCGCGCACTCACAAGTGACGAGGCACGCGCTGCCATTTCTATGCACCAGTTTGGATGCGCCGTCAGAGCCTCGGCCGAGTGGATTTGTATGGCCACCCTCTGACCCTCGCTCCTCGACTCTAGCCGAGAGCAGAGACCCGATCTCCTCAATCGCGATCCTTGAGCGAATGCCATAGCGCGGCGCCCATTCCTTAGGGCTGATCAAGAAGCCGTCGCCCGAGTGGTTACCCTTGCGAAGAGGGCAGGGCGCGTTCTCCATTCTTGCCATGGTCGTGGATTCAATCGCGCGCGGCTGGCCCAGATGCTCGGGCAGAATGCCGATCACATCCGGCAAATCGGCCGCGCGGGCACCGGGATATCGGTCCCCTGGCCGCACAAGATCGTGAAACGCCGCTTCGCCGGTGTCAGAGACCCGCATATCCGCCAATTCACGAATGACGAAATTCACAATTCGGCGACGAGGCACCTTCACGCGGGGGACAATCCTCAGCGCTAACGCGCTTTCAGAGTAGCGCACTTTGCGCACGAAAGGTTCGCTGTTTCCCCTCAAGACCTGGCGAATTCGGTACCGGGCGCTCAATCGGCCATTGAGGTGCGTGACGATATCGTCGGCGTGGTGATCAAGGCTGCGATTGCGGCCCATTCCGGTGGTCGAGTATAGAACCACCTCACACCCCTCTCCCGCCGCTGCGCGCAAGGCGCCGA
Source organism: Pseudomonadota bacterium (assembly GCA_038522255.1). Taxonomy (GTDB): domain Bacteria; phylum Pseudomonadota; class Alphaproteobacteria; order Sphingomonadales; family Sphingomonadaceae; genus Erythrobacter. The sequence goes on along the minus strand of JBCBKF010000371.1, from coordinate 570 downwards.
TGGCTTTATCGACCGCGGTCCAGGCGCGCACGAGAGCGGGTTGCAGGCTTTGTACGCTGGGAATAGGATCGCCAAAATCCCAGAACATATGAGACGCGGCGTGGATTTCCTTGAATGATATGGCGAACAGGTCCCAGCTCTTGTCGCGCAATTGGGGCAAGGCGGCTTTCAGTTTGAGCTTAACAGCCTCGTCAATCTCCGCCCGCGTTCGGCCCGCGAGCAGCTTGCCCGGTGGCTCACTGACGATACCGCCCGCCGCCTCGGCCGGAATAGACACCACACCTTTGCCATAGCGACCATGGACGAGCCAGTTGTTGACGAATAGCCCACCGGGCACCGGGCCCGCTCTAAGCTTGGGAAGGTCAAAAATTGCCACCCGCGCGCCGCTTTGCGCCAGCGGTTCCCACCACGGCACCAAATCGTCCTCACCGGCGGTGTCAAAGAAGGCGCCACTTGCATCAGGACGTTCGCGTTTCCAGAAATAGCGTCCGTGCTGGCCAAGGCCTAGCGCGTATTGGAACGTCGCCCACACCGCGTCGTCGGTCAGTTCCTCCCCCCGCGCGACGCGCG
>JBCBKF010000370.1:0-1606 GCA_038522255.1 Pseudomonadota bacterium | reverse complement strand
CTGTCGGAGATGCCTGCGAATTTGTGGACGCTTAGACCACGCTTGGCATTGGTGCTGTCTGGGATATCCGGTGCTGCAGTAGGTCACCGACGCGCGCCATAAGGTCATCGACATCAGCCATAGCATCAAGCTCGCTGTTGGAAACGACAACCCGAGGCTCCTCACCGTCTTCGCTCAACAGGATCGATGGCAAAGCGACTTCGCGCACGCCGCCTGTGCCGAGTGATGGATAAGCCTCGCTAAAATCATCGCGATGGTAGAAATCGACATCAGCGTTGAGCCCTTGCCAGAACGCCTTCCAATCCCCGCGCATCGACACCGCGCCATAGGTCAGAGCGCACAGCGAGCACGGATAGGTCGATGGAAAGAACTGCTTGTGCACGGCGTGCATCAGCGCTTCGATCAGGCCAGTGTCAGCGTTGTAGACGAGGATAAGCCGGGGGCGAGCGGACGGGCTTTGCTGGGTCATGCCCATAAATACGCGCGAACCGGCTGTTGGGTTACACAAAATTGCGCAAATATTGCGCGCGCCGCAGCGTAATCACCAGCAGCGCGTGAGGTCTTTTCTCTCTGCGCACTTACGTCTATTTCGCCAATCATGACAGGACAATTTCAACTTACCGACGACCAGCTCGCGATCGTCGAGACCGCGAAGCGCTTCACCGCCGACAAGATCACACCCTTTGCAGGGGAATGGGACGAGAAGCACATTTTCCCGGTCGATACGATCAAGGCCTCTGCCGAGCTTGGCTTTGGCGCGATCTATGTGTCCGAGGAGTCGGGCGGCATTGGCCTGGGTCGGCTGGAGGCCGCTCTCATCATGGAGGCGATGGCCTATGGCTGTCCGACCACCAGCGCTTTTATCTCGATCCACAACATGGCCGCCTGGATGATCGACGAATTCGGTAGCCAGGACCTGAAAGACCGCTACCTTCCCGATCTCGTCACCATGGATAAGATCGCGAGCTATTGCCTAACCGAACCGGGCAGCGGCTCTGACGCAGCAGCGCTGAAGACCAACGCAAAGCTGGAAGGCGATCATTATGTCCTCAACGGCACCAAGCAATTCATCTCGGGCGGCGGCGTCAACGATGTCTACGTTGCAATGGTCCGAACCGCAGAACACAAGACCAAGGGCATCACCTGCCTCGTCATCGACAAGGATACGCCCGGCGTCAGCTTTGGCGCGCCGGAGAAGAAGCTGGGCTGGAACGCTTCGCCCACCGCACAGGTGATCTTCGCAGATGCGCGCATCCCCGCCGCAAATCGTGTGGGCGATGAAGGCGAAGGCTTTCGCTTTGCGATGATGGGGCTTGATGGCGGGCGACTGAATATCGGCGCGTGCTCGCTTGGCGGGGCGCAGCGTTGCCTGGACGAGGCGATCGCCTACAGCAAGGATCGCAAGCAGTTCGACCAGCCGATTGCCGATTTCCAGAACACCCAATTCATGCTCGCCGACATGGCGACCGATCTGGAAAGCGCGCGCGCCCTGCTTTATCTGGCCGCCGCGAAAGTCACCGATAACGCGCCCGACAAATCACGCTTTTCTGCAATGGCCAAGCGGCTGGCGACCGACAACGGCTCCAAGGTCGTGAACGATGCGCTG
>JBCBKF010000369.1:0-1614 GCA_038522255.1 Pseudomonadota bacterium | reverse complement strand
GAGATCGTCGATCTGCAGCAGGGCGATTACGAGGAAATGGACCAACTGGCGGTCGCCAAGCCGCTTTGCAAGGCCGCCTACCGGGTGCTGCACGCGCAAGACATCGGGGTTGGCGTGGCGCGGGCGATCAGGGCGGCCTGCTCCGGGCGTCCCGGTGGCGTGTACCTCGATCTTCCCGCCAACCTCTTTGGCCAGACGATGGCGCGGGAGACAGGCGCGGCTTCGCTCGTTCAGGTGGTCGATCCAGCGCCTGCGCAGCTCCCAGCGCCATCGAGTGTTGAGCGGGCCATCGCGCTGCTGAAAGGCGCCGAACGTCCGCTGATCATCCTTGGCAAAGGTGCAGCCTACGCCCAAGTCGACGAGGACATGCGCACTCTCATCGAGCGCACCGGCATCCCCTATCTGCCGATGAGCATGGCCAAGGGGCTGCTGCCCGACACCCATCCCCAGTCGGCAGGCGCTGCCCGTTCGCTCGCGCTCAAACAGGCCGATACGGTTTTGCTGATCGGCGCGCGGCTCAACTGGCTGCTCTCCCACGGCAAGGGCAAGACCTGGGGCGAAGCGCCCAAGCGCTTCATCCAGATCGACATCGAACCGACCGAGATGGACAGCAACGTCGCCATCCACGCACCACTCGTCGGTGATATCGCCAGTTGCGTGCGCAGCCTGCTCGCTCATGTGGATGCGGGATGGCAGCGCCCACCGCAGGCGTGGACCGCGGCACTCGCTGAGAAGCGCGAGGCGAATGAAGCGAAGATGGCGCCCAAGCTGCTCGCCAACGCTCTGCCTATGAACTTTCACAACGCCTTGGGCGCGTTGCGCACCGTGGTGCGCGATCATCCCGACATCACGGTGGTCAACGAAGGCGCAAACACGCTCGATTTCGCCCGTTCGATCATCGACATGTACCAGCCGCGCAAGCGCTTGGACGTTGGCACCTGGGGTGTGATGGGCATCGGCATGGGCTTTGCCGTTGCCGCCGCGATCGAGACGGGCAAACCGGTGCTGGCGATCGAAGGCGACAGCGCGTTCGGGTTCTCCGGCATGGAAATCGAGACGATCTGCCGTTACGAGCTGCCGGTCTGCGTGGTGGTCTTCAACAACAACGGCATCTATCGCGGCACGGACACGAATCCGACCGGCGACAGCGACGTCGCGCCCACCGTGTTCGTCAAGAACGCGCGCTACGACCAGATGATGGCGGCATTCGGCGGCGAGGGCGTGCATGTGGAAACGCCGGACGCGCTGAATGAGGCCGTCCGTGCAGCCCTTGCGAGCGGTCGCCCGACGCTGATCAATGCGGTGATCGATGAAAGCGCCGGCACCGAATCAGGCCGCATCGGCAACCTCAACCCGCAGAGCGTCGTGGCCGCCGCCAAGACCTGAGAAGCGCTGGCGTTCGTCCGCCTCAGGTGGCGTGGCCCGAGGCGAAGGATCAAAGGCAAGACAAAAGCTTAGAGTTCATCCGCATCAGGTGGAATCACCTGAGGCGAACGATGAACGGCATAACAAAAGCTTAGAGGGCGGTTTCGCTTCAACACAAAGGCGAGCCGGCTCAAGCGCGCATCGAACCCAACAGAGGATGGACGTTATGGATATGAAAGCGTTGGAGGG
>JBCBKF010000368.1:0-1625 GCA_038522255.1 Pseudomonadota bacterium | reverse complement strand
GCTCGTAATGATCGGTTCGGCGACGACAGCGATCAGTGTGCGGTCGATAAAGTTCAGCGTATAGACGACCATTAGAACGATGAGCACATATGTGCGGTAGTTCCGCGTTCCATATCCCGTTTCATAACCCGGCCTACTCGCCGGGGATTCACGCGTGGCGGTGATGTCGGTCACGCAGCCTCTCCCTGATCGCGATGCGTCTAACGACATCGTTTCGCTCGCGAGCCACGGTAAAGCGGAACGCGGGTAGCGCAAGGACCTAAGCGCAATCGGTCAGATCAGACCGGCCGACTTAAAGCTCGTGACCCCGCTTGTTCCGACGATGAGGTGATCATGCACATCGATTTCGAACGGGGTGAGGGCGTCGATGATTTCGCGGGTCATGGAGATATCCGCGCGGGACGGTGTCGTGTCGCCGGACGGGTGGTTATGCACAAGGATGAGGGCCGAGGCTGCCAGTTCAAGCGAGCGCCGCGCCACTTCTCGGGGGTAGACGGCTGCCTGATCGACGGTGCCATAGCTGAGGGTCTCATCGGCGATCAGCTGGTTTTTTCGGTCAAGGAAGAGCACGCGGAATTGTTCGCGTGTCTCGTGCTGGAGCTGGCTGCGAACGTAAGTTAGCAGGGCTGTCCAGGAAGAAATTATGGGGCGCTTGGCGATTTCTTCGCGGGCGGCACGCAAGTGATACTCGGCCGTCGCTTTCAGGTAGGCCGCCGTCGTGCGCCCGACGCCTTCGACGCTGACGAGGGCCTGCGGGTCTGCGGCGAGAATACCGGAAAGCGATCCAAAGCGTGCCAACAGGGCCTTTGCGATTGGCTTGACATCCCGGCGCGGGACGAAAGCGAATAGCAAGGTTTCCAGAAGCTCGTAGTCTTCCAGGGCGCCGGCGCCTCTGGTGACCAGCTTTTCACGCAGCCGGTCGCGGTGGCCGAGCCAATGGGGCTTTGGATCCTGGGACGCTCGCTCGGCCATCTTAGCCGGTGGCACGCGGAGGCAGCTTGAATGCCGCCAGCAAATAGGCGCTCCCGATAAAAATAATCAGGGCTGAGGCGAACAGGTGAAAGAGATCGAAGGCTTGGGTGATATCCGCGGTCATCAGTTGCGGTACAATGGCGAGGCCGCGAAGCAAAAATATCCCCGCAATGAGCGAAAGCCCGATGCGTTGCAGAGGCCAGCGCGGGATTACACCAGCTGCCGCGAGGCCAAAACCGGCCATGACAAAAAGGCTTCCGGCAATAAGGATTATGCTGACCGGCGCGACCCACGTGCCCTCGCGCAGCGAATCCACGATCTCGGGCGGTGCTCCGGCAAACGCGGTCCAAGATGGGTCTGCTATGAGCAGAACAAGGTGGTAGAGCGCTGCGAAGATGAGCGCGACTGCGGCGAGTAATACCGCGTTCCGGATCATACGGTCGCGGCGACCTTGTAGGGCTGGTGCCAGCCCTTTTGACTCGCGGTAAAGATTTCGACCCCATCCTCGGTGACACCGACGGAGTGTTCAAACTGAGCCGAAAGCTGGCGGTCACGTGTTACCTCTGTCCAGCCATCGCCAAGGATCGCGGCGTCTTTGCGGCCAATATTTAGCATCGGCTCAACCGTGAAGAACATGCCGGGCTTGAGTTCGG
>JBCBKF010000367.1:0-1639 GCA_038522255.1 Pseudomonadota bacterium | reverse complement strand
GAATTGAACAATCACCGCGATTTTTTTGACGGCGAGCGCATCGGCATCAATCCGACCGCGCGCATTGTGCTGGGCGAGGACACCACTCTCGATCTCGCCTATGAATATATCGATCACGAACGCTTCGTGGATCGCGGCATACCCTCCAATGACGCTGGCGATCCCGCGCTCCAGCTGATCGACATCACCTTTGGCGATCCGGAGGACAATTTCACTCAGCTGGAAGCACACGTGTTGCGCGCCAATATCCAGCACCGGTTCTCCGATGCCTTGAAAGGCAATTTCAACGTCTCTTACGGCGATTATGACAAGGTCTATTCCAACCTCTTCGCCGTGGGCTTTGACGAGGCGGCAAACACCGTCGCGCTCGATGGGTATATCGACACGACACAGCGCGAGAACTTCATCGTCTCCGGCAATCTTGCCGGCGAATTCGAGACCGGCGAAATCCTGCACACCGTCCTGGTGGGCGCGGAATATATCGACACGGTCAATAATAACGACCGGTTCAATGCGTTCTTCGATCAGACGCAGGACGACGTGGAATTCTTCACCGCCACGCGCCCGCTATCGATCTCTGGCGGGGTCGGGGTCAACGCCTCGGGCAACCAGACGATCAACGATTTCTCCGATCTCAACGACGACACCGAAGCCGATGTGACCGTCTACTCGCTCTTTATCCAGGACGAGATTGAGCTGACCAGCTGGCTCAACGTCGTGCTGGGCGCGCGCTATGACCGGTTTGAAATCACGGTCGATAATATCGAGACCTTCATCGATACCGGAGAGCGCGACATTCTCAGCCGCACCGACGAAGAAATTTCGCCGCGCGTGGGTCTTATCCTGAAACCGCAGGAGAACATCTCGATCTACGGCAGCTATTCCGAGAGCTTCCTGCCGCGATCGGGCGAGCAATTTGCCGACATCAACCCGCCCAATGACGCGCTGGACCCCAATACCTTTGAGAACCTGGAAGCGGGGATAAAGTGGGACGCGGCGGATCGGGTGAGTTTTACCGCAGCCATCTTCGAAGTGCGTCAGAGCTCCCCCCAGGTCTCTGACAACGATCCGGGCACGCTTGATGTGATCGACACGCAGGTTCAGGGTTTCGAATTTCAGGTGAAAGGCGAGGTAACGCCCTGGTGGTTTGTCACGGCCGGCTACAGCTACCTTGATGGGGAGCAGGCCAATAGCGACCTGCGCCCGCGCGAATTGCCCGAAAACATGTTCTCGATCTGGAACCAGTTCCAACCGACCGAGCGCCTGGGCATCGGGTTAGGCCTCATCGCGCAGGACGAAAGCTTTGCCGACAACGGCAACACCGTCACCCTGCCGAGCTATGAGCGGGTTGATATCGCCGCCTTTTATGACGTGACCGACACGGTGCGCGTGCAGGTGAACATCGAAAACCTGTTTGATCAGGATTATTTCCCCAACGCGCACACGGCGGACAACCTTACTGTGGGCGCGCCACTCAACGCCCTGTTCACTCTGCGCGCGCGGTATTGAGCCGGTGTGGCTTTCGGGCGACCTACTCGCCCGTTTGCGGCGCGGATAAAGCCGGCACCGCTGTCGCGGCATCTTCAGGGCTGATGCCGGGCGCAGGTGCGGCGCTGATACTCTCGGCGCGCTGGGCAAC
>JBCBKF010000366.1:0-1644 GCA_038522255.1 Pseudomonadota bacterium | reverse complement strand
CAAGTCATCCGCGGGCACATAGATGGCCTGAACCGAAGTGATCGAGCCCTTGTTGGTCGAGGTGATGCGTTCCTGCAAATTGCCCATATCGGTCGACAGGGTCGGCTGATAGCCCACCGCCGACGGGATACGGCCAAGCAGCGCGGACACTTCCGAACCGGCTTGTGTAAAGCGGAAGATGTTGTCGACAAAGAACAGGACGTCCTGCCCTTCCTGATCGCGGAAATATTCCGCCATGGTCAGGCCTGAAAGCGCCACGCGGGCACGCGCGCCGGGAGGCTCGTTCATCTGGCCGAACACCAGCGCCACTTTGGAACCTTCGCTGATCGCGTTGCCGTCTTCGTCCTTGGCGATAACGCCGGCGTCGAGAAATTCGTGATAGAGATCGTTGCCCTCACGGGTACGCTCGCCCACACCTGCGAACACCGACACGCCGCCGTGACCCTTGGCGATGTTGTTGATGAGTTCCTGGATGAGCACGGTCTTGCCCACGCCCGCGCCGCCAAACAGGCCGATCTTGCCGCCCTTCGCGTAAGGGGCGAGCAGGTCGATGACCTTGATGCCCGTTACAAGGATCGCCGCTTCGGTTGACTGGTCGACAAAGGGAGGAGCATCAGCATGGATAGGCGAGGACATGTCGGCGCCGATGGGGCCGCGCTCGTCAATCGCTTCGCCAATGACATTCATGATCCGGCCCAGCGTCTTGGGACCGACGGGCACGCTGATCTGCGAGCCGGTGTTGATCACTTCGCTGCCGCGCGTAAGGCCTTCGGTCGAGTCCATCGCAATCGTGCGCACTGTGTTTTCGCCAAGGTGCTGCGCAACCTCGAGGACAAGCGTCTTGTCGCCATTCTTGGTTTCCAGCGCGGTGAGAATCGCGGGCAGGTCCCCTGGGAACTGCACATCGACGACAGCGCCGATGACCTGGCTGATCGTGCCATTGGTCGTTTGGTTGAGTGCGGGTGCGGTGGCCATTGTCTTGGTTCCTGGTGCGTGTGATTAGGCGCCTTGGGCGCAAACTGTTTCGGGATCGAGAAGGACGTATTCGCCCTCGACTTCGGAAAGAACGCCTTCGTGACGCAGATATTCATCGTCGCCCAAGCCGTATTCGCAGGTGAAATCGTGACTGCCCATGCCTTGCGCGAGGCAAATGGCCTTGTTGACCGCCTCCTGCGAGGGGCAGGCCGCGGCGAACTTCTCAGCAAACACATCGCGATCGGGCGGGCTCAACTTACCTCCGTCCTTGATGGCAACCTCGACTTCGCGAGCAGTCGGAGCGCCATCCGCAGCGTTGTCGCTCGCTTCTTGCGAACAGGCAGCCAGAATAAAGGCGAAAGGGGAGAGGATGAGAAAAGTACGGATCATAATGCTTCGGCGCCCGCGATGATTTCAATGAGTTCGGTCGTGATCGCGGCCTGGCGGCTGCGATTGTATTGCTTGTTGAGATCCTTGATGAGATCGCCAGCATTGCGCGTGGCGTTGTCCATCGCGGTCATCGAAGCGCCATGCTCTGATGCTTCACGTTCGAGCAGTGCGCCAAAGATCTGCGTCTTCACATAACGCGGCAGTAGCGCTTCGAGGATTTCCTCTTCGCCCGGCTCGTATTCGGTGACAGAGGCGCTGTCCTCGGTCACCTCGGGTGAG
>JBCBKF010000365.1:0-1656 GCA_038522255.1 Pseudomonadota bacterium | reverse complement strand
GCGCGTTTTCGTAGCCCTTGAGACCGACAAGGTCGATCATGTGCTGGATATGGGCCGTCTCTGGAGCGACCGAACGCCCCAAAACCTCGAGGGGCACCTCAATGTTGCGCCGGACACTGCGCCACGGCAGCAGCGCGGCATCCTGAAATGCCACGCCGGTCTTGCCGGCTTTTGCCGCCTGCATCGGGACGGTGCCTGCGATCTGCACCTCACCGGCATCCGCCGCCTCAAGGCCAAGCGCGATCCGCATGACCGTCGACTTGCCACAGCCCGAGGGGCCGATGATCGCAGTAAAGGAGCCCATGGGACCGGACAGGGTCACGTCACGCAGGGCTTCGACGACCTTGCCCCGTCCCGTAAAAGTCTTGCAGACCCCGGAAAGGGAAATCCCGTCCGGGGCCGACATCAAATCTCTTCGAGCAGAGTCGTGTCGAACATGTCGCGGGTGCCCTTGATCCCCACCTCAGAGAGCGCGCGCAGGTTGGCTTCGATCCCTTCTTCGGTCATCGCCATGTATCCTGCGGGGCTTTCCATAAGCGGCTGCTGGGCATTGTTGAAGAAGATCTCGTTTTCGATGGTCCGGCCAGTACCTGCGAACCAGGTATCAGCCCATTTTGGCGGCCAGAGGTTTGGATCCTTGAAATTCTCGTCCCAGCCCTTGCGCGAGGCGCGCAGCCAGGACACCAGTTCGGCCCGCTTGGAGGCCAGCGTTTCCTCCGTCACGACGACGGTATCATTGTAGATCGTGAACCCGAAATCATAGAGCAGGAACGACGTCGCTTCGACGCCCTGTTGGCTGATCGTGTAGGGCACGTTGGTGGTGAAATCGAGGCTGGCGTCAATCTCACCCTGAATGAGCGGTGTTGGATCATAAGCGTATGGCACGATATTGACGTCCGCCGGATCGATCCCGTTCAGCGCCAGCATTGCGTTTACAGAGATTACGTTGACCGGCGGCACGGCCAGGGTCTTGCCGATCAGATCCTTGGGCTCAAGGATCGGGTTAGAGGCCAGCGACACGATGCCAATCGGGTTCTTCTGATATTGCGCCCCGATGATTTTGAAGGGCGCTCCCTGATCAACGATGGCCTTGATTGTGGTGTCGGGCGTGGTCAGCGCCAGATCGGCACGGCCTGCAATTATCGTGCTTTCGGGTATCACGTCAGGGCCGCCGGACAGATAGGTCAGGTCGAGCCCTTCTTCGGCATAGTAACCTTCGTCGATCCCAATGAAATAGCCGGCGAATTCGGCATCATTGATCCATGCCGCCTGCATGGTGAACGGCGTGGCCGCACTGGCCCGAAGCGGCAGGGAGGCAGCTGCTGCGCTTGCAGCGGCTGTACCAAGGAAATTGCGGCGATTCAGTCTGAGTGTCATGGGAAGGGCTCCTTTGTTTGGGTGATCAGGCGAGGCCTTGAAGGCGCTGAAGCTCTTGCAAGGGTGGCGTTTCGGAAATCTGTTTGGGTTCGAGCAATGGCCATTTCACGCCACGCGGCCGTTTGGCTCGGCGTTCGACCACATGCGTTTTGTGCGGCGTCAGGATGGTATCAACCAGAATATCGGTCTCAGAGGGCTGCAACTGCTCTTCGACAAGCTGCACATCATGGACGACGGCATGAACGGGCGTATGTTCATCCACAAGGCCAAGATCGGTGA
>JBCBKF010000364.1:0-1661 GCA_038522255.1 Pseudomonadota bacterium | reverse complement strand
GTCGAATACGAAACAGATGGCGTTGGCGAAGCGGAACTCAACGCCGGTATCCGCGCCGACTGGACCAGCGACAATGGCAAGGTGCGCATCGGCGCCAGCGCGATCAGCGACAAGGGTGATGAAGAACGCACCGATATCGGCGCGCTCGATTTGCGCGCGCAGATGGACGAGAGCACCGAAGTGCGCGCGGAGGTGGGCGTGAGCCGCCGTCAAGGTGACACCGCAACCGGCTGGATCGTGGAAGCGCAGCACCAGACGGGTGACCTCGATGTTCTCGCCTATGGCCGTCAGTTGGATGACGATTATGGCATTGGCCAGCAGAATGTCGTCGAACAGGGGCGTCGCAAGTTCGGCGTCGATGGCCGCGTGCTCTTGACCCAGGAACTCAGCGTGCTGGGCAGTGTGTGGCAGGATGACAGCCTTACCGACACCGCCCGCCGCCGCGCTGCGCAAGCGCAGTTGACGCTGCAACGCCAGAGCACGTTGCTGCGCCTTGGCATTGCGCATTTCGATGATCGCCTGGGGGATGGATCAACCGCGACCTCAACCGTGCTCGAAGCGGGCGCCACGCAGCGCCTGTTTGACTCTGCACTCGAAGTGTCCGCCAGCACCGCGATTGCGCTCGACCAGACCGAAAGCCTTGATCTGCCCGCGCGCCACCGCCTCGATGTGCGCTATCAGGTCATCCAGAATATACGGCTGGTTGCCAGTTATGAACTGGCGGACGGGGAAAACTTCGATTCGCGTCAGCTCCGCGGCGGGATTGAGGCGACGCCGTGGCGGGGTGGCCAGATCGTCACCACGCTGGGCCAGGAAAGCATTGGCGAATTCGGCAACCGCTCTTTCGCCGCCTTTGGCCTTGCACAAAACCTCCAGGTCACTCCGGAACTCACGCTCGATGCGACTGTCGATGGCAATCGCTCACTCAATGGCTCGCCCGATGTGAGTGCTCTCGTCAATCCCAACCAGCCCGCGGCGAGCGGCGGCCAGCTGACCGGCGGCCTTGCATTTGAAGACTTCACTGCGCTCACTTTCGGAGCGGGCTGGCGCAAGGATCGCTGGAGCCTTACCGCCCGCGGCGAATACCGCGATGGCGAGGAAGCCGACCGCACCGGCATAACCTTTGGCGCGATCCGCCAGCTGGGAGAGGGCAGCGTCGTCGGATCGGGCGGCACCTGGACGCGCGCGGAAAACGTAAACGGCTCGGTTACCGAGATCATGGACGCCAGCCTCGCCTTTGCGTACCGTCCGGCTGCCTCGGAAGTCGCCGCGCTGGGCAAGCTCGAATACCGCAGCGACCGGGTGACGGGCGCGGTCGCGGGCGAAGTGGCCGGAGCGGGACGCACCGCTTTGATCGTTGACGGCGATGCTACGTCGCGCCGCCTGGTCGCAAGCGTGTCTACCAATTGGAGCCCGCGCGGCTGGGACGAAGATGAATTCGGTATTGATCAGCAGACCCGTCGCGACGAATACACCCTGTTCCTTGGCGCGCGCTACAACCTAGACGAGTTTGAAGGCACCCAATTCAGCGGAACAAGCGTGCTGGCCGGGGCGGATGCTCGGATCGGCATCACCGACCTGTTCGAGATTGGCGCCACCGGCACGATGCGCGCAAACCTCGAAGATAACGTGACGAGCTTTAGCTATGGGCCGATGATCGG
>JBCBKF010000363.1:0-1669 GCA_038522255.1 Pseudomonadota bacterium | reverse complement strand
CGATGACAGGTAATCAGGAAACCGCGTATGGCAAGTGGTCGTGAATGGAATGCGCTTACGGCGACAGTGGATGAGCGCCATAATACCCAACGGGCCTTCGGTCGCGATGTGCACCGCATCGGGCCGGATCTTTGCCAATTGGCGACCGACCGCGCCAGGCCATGTCAGCGCCAGCCGGATCTCAGGATAGGTAGGCGCCGGGAACGAACGATACTGCTCAGGCGAGATTACCGTCACTTCGTGACGCCACCCGCGCAGGATGTCGCATGTCGTCGAAAGCGTGCGCACGACCCCATTGGTCTGCGGGTGCCAGGCGTCGGTGACGATCGCAATCGAACGCGGAAGTGTGCCGCGCCGACTCGCCGATGCTGCGTCGGTACCGGTGGCTTGGATCGGCCCGACCTGGTTCACGCAGCCTCACGCTTCCCGTCAGGATCGCCCGGCTTTGCGGGTTCGAGATCATCCAGCCCGCTTTCGGTGGTGTCGAGCGCCGACTGGACCTCTTCTGGGGCCTCGCGCTCTTTGCGCGCCTGGACGACTTCGGGCCAGTTCAGGATTTCCATTCGCCCGTCGTGATGTTCAACCAGCGCGTTGCAACCTTCGACCCAGTCACCATCGTTCCAGTATTCAACCGGCTTGCCTTCGAATTCGAACTCGCGGAATTCGGCGGTATGGATGTGCCCGCATACCACGCCATCCACGCCGCGCTCTCCGGCCGCCTTGGCGACGACTTCCTCATATTTGCCGATGAATTCGACCGCGTTCTTGACCTTGTGCTTGGCCGCTTTGGACAGCGACCAATAAGGCTTGCCCATCGCTTTGCGCACGCCGTTTACGAAAACGTTGAGTTTCATCAGCGTCACGTAAGCCCAGTCGCCCACAAAGGCGAGCCAGCGGTGCGACAGCATCACCGCGTCAAATTCGTCGCCGTGCAGAACCATCAGCCGGCGCCCATCAGCGGTTTCATGAAAAGCGGCGCGGCGAATTTCAACTCCGCCAAAATTGAGGCCCGTGAACTGGCGGAACATCTCGTCATGATTGCCGGGGATGTAAACCACCCGCGTGCCCCGCTTGGCGCGCTTCATGATGCGCCACACCACGTCGTTGTGCGAAGTAGGCCAGTAGAACTTCTTCTTCAGCCGCCAGCCATCAATGATATCCCCCACAAGATACATTGTTTCGCTGTCAGTGTTGTCGAGAAAATCAATCAGCAGGTCCGCATTGCAGCCCTTTGTGCCAAGGTGAACATCGCTGATCCAGATGGTGCGATATTTGGAGCGGTTGTTACCAACCGGCTCTGGCGTCTTCGGCTCGCTGATCGGAAGGCTTGCGATGTTCGCGCCGCTGCCGTCGACCCCGCCTTCGGCCGTGCCTCCCACCGCCGAGCCGTCCTTGTTGAGCCCGTGGAGCAGGTCGGACAACATAAAGTCAGACATCGCAAAACCTTTGACAAAGCCTTCTTGGTATTCCCGCCGCTCTGACAGCCAATTGTTACACGCGATTCACAGACACATGACGGTTTTGCGTAAATCCACAGCCATGTGACGCAGATATTGCGTTGGAGCGCTGTTTATGTGCGTTCGCGACCTCCGTTTGACAATTATGACGAAACCGGACGCGGATCAAGAGGAGCGCAACAGCGCATCCAAGAACCCACAAACCGCCTCAG
>JBCBKF010000362.1:0-1670 GCA_038522255.1 Pseudomonadota bacterium | reverse complement strand
CCGGTGCGGCCCCGGTTCACCCTGGACGGTTCTTGCCGGGGCATAAGGCGGCTTGGCCGTGCTGCGCAACGTTTTAGGCGGAAACTGCCGTTGATCCAGCCTGACGTTCGGATTGCGCCTGTTCCTGTGCGCCCGGTTCATCCAGTTCACCGCGATAGAGCTTGCCCACCATCCGCCGCGTGCGCACATGGACAACCGCCAGCGCTGGGATCACCACCATCAAGAGCACGGTACCGATCAAGACGCCAAAGCCCAGGCTCGCCGCCATCGGGATCAGGAACTGCGCCTGGCGACTGGTTTCGAACGTGATCGGCGCGACGCCGAGGAATGTGGTCGTGGCGGTCAGCATGATCGGGCGAAAACGCGACTTGGCAGCGTCGATGATCGCCTCATCCTCGTCCATACCAATGGCCATGTTCTCGTTGAAAAAATCAATCATGACGAGACTGCCATTGATGATCACGCCGGCCAGCGCGACGAAACCAAACATCGAAAGGATGCCAAGCGACAGGCCAAGCAGCAGGTGAGCGAACAGTGCGCCGACCATGCCGAAGGGGATCGCGGCCATGATCACAAAGGGCTGGGTGTAGGATTTGAACGGGATCGCCAGCAGCGCATAGATAACAATCAGAGCAATTCCAAAAGCGGTGCCCAGATCGGCAAAGCTCTCAAGCCGCTCCTCTTCTTCCCCACCAAAGCTGTATTGCAACGTAGGATAGTCAGCGCGGATATCGGGCAAAATGTTGTCTTCGATAAATTTGATCGCCTTTGTTCCATTGATCGCGTTTTCGTTAACCTCTGCGGTGATCGTCACCACCCGGCGGCCATCCTCGCGCCGGATTGTGGCCGGTGCCTCGGTAAAGTTTGCGTCGGCCACAGCGGATAGGGAGGTGAAACCCCCGCCGGGCACGCGGACCCGCAGGCGGCCGACATCTGCGATGGAATTGCGCTCCTCCTCAGGCAGGCGGACATAGACGCGCACATCCTGCCGCCCTCGCTGAACGCGCACGGCCTCGGCTCCAAAAAATGCAGAGCGCACCTGGTTGGCCAGATCCTCGACCGTCAGACCCAGTGTGCGAGCGGCGGGCTTCAGCCGCAATTCGATCTCACGCAGCCCTGCATCCTGATCGCTTTCGATGTCATACGTGCCATTGATGCGCTTGATCCCGTCCATCACGCGTACCCGGGCATTGTCGAGCACCTCCTGATTGCTGTCGAACAGCTGCACGCTGATAGCGGCACCAAAATCGATATCGTCCGACGTGATTGAGAAAGACTTGACCTCGGGGAGTTCGCCGACTTCCTCACGCCAGGCCTCTTCAATCTCGGCCGCGCTCACCGGGCGGTCGCTTCCGGTCATCAGCGCAATTTGCACATCGGCAAGATTGGGTGAGGAATTGGTGCGCGTGCCGCCCGGCCCGTTCTGGCCAATCGCACGCTGGCCCACCGTGGAATAGATCGCTTCAACGAAGAACGGCGGCGCACCCGCCTCGCGCTCTTCTTCGGTGGCGTAGCGCTCAAGCGCGCGGTCACCTGCTTCGCGAATCTTTTCGGCAACGCGCGCGGTGCGCTCAACGGTCGCACCCGCAGGCAGTTCAACCGACGCAGAGATCACATCGCCTTCGATGTCCGGAAAAAAGCTGGCATTATCAAGACCAGCTTTTTTCCGG
>JBCBKF010000361.1:0-1672 GCA_038522255.1 Pseudomonadota bacterium | reverse complement strand
TGAGCTGGTTTGAGTGGCGAATTTGGCCCCGCTTGATCGCTCGTCGCCGATCAATATTCCCTAGGTCTGCGATTATCAGCACCGCGTATCTGACTTCAGTTCAGCCGTGTTTGGAGCAGCAGAATCAAGCTCGGCAGTGACGGCCTGCCTAAGGCTGGGTCTGGCTCGAAAACTGCCGTTCAGACCGTTTTGAAATAGCTTCTACTTTCGCCGCACGTCGCCCAAAGACTGGACCGGTCGCCCTTTACCCCGAAGAAGGAGGCACACATTCAGGCGTCCTGCGCACCCACCGCTGAATTGGCAACGCTGAGGACTGCGCGCACGCTCGCCGTCGCGACATCGGTGTCGATCCCGCAGCCCCAGATGATCCGTCCGCCGCTCTCGCATTCGAGGTACGCCGCCGCGCGCGCATCGCGGCCCGATCCCAGCGCGTGTTCGGAATAATCGCGCACCCTGATCTCCAGCCCGAAGGTCTCCTCAATCGTGCTCACCACGCTGGAGATCAGGCCGTTGCCGCGTCCCGAGACGCTCTGTTCGTGCCCGTTGACCGCGATTGTCCCGGCAAAGATGCGTGTGCCGTCGGACGCGCGGCTTTCCTCGTAATTGACCAGCTGGAAATGCTTGGGCTTCGTTTGGACGTGATAGGTGCGCTTGAACGCGTCCCAGATATCGCCCGCATTCAATTCACGGCCCAGATCATCGGCGAGGTTCTGCACCGCCTTTGAAAAATCGGCCTGCATTTTCTTGGGCAGTTTGAGCCCCTGATCCTTCTCCAGCACCCAGGCGAACCCACCCTTGCCCGACTGCGAATTGACGCGGATGACGGCCTCGTAATTGCGGCCCAGATCGGCCGGGTCGATCGGCAGATAGGGCACTCGCCAGCTTTCATCGTTTTGAGCACCGCGCGCTTCGAAGCCTTTCTTGATCGCGTCCTGGTGGCTGCCGGAAAAGGCGGTGTAGACGAGCTCTCCGCCATAGGGGTGGCGCTGGTGGACGGGCAGGTCGTTGCAATATTCGACCGTCTCGATCACGCGGTCAATGTCCGAGAAATCGAGGCCCGGGTCGATACCTTGAGTATAGAGGTTGAGTCCCATGGTGACGAGGCAGCAATTGCCCGTGCGCTCCCCATTGCCGAACAGGCAGCCTTCGACCCGGTCCGCTCCCGCCATCAGCCCCAGCTCCGCTGCCGCAACCCCGGTGCCCCGATCATTGTGCGTGTGCAGCGAGATCACCGCACTCTCGCGGTTTGGCAGGTTGCGGCAGAAATATTCGATCTGATCGGCGTAGATATTGGGCGTTGCCGCCTCTACCGTGGCAGGCAGGTTTAGGATGATCGGAGCCTCGGGCGTGGGGGCAAGCACCTCCATGACGCTTGCGCAAACCTCGATCGAGAAATCGAGCTCAGCGGTGGAGAATGTCTCTGGCGAATATTGGAAGTGCCAATCCGTGCCCGGTTGCTCGGCAGCGCAATCACGCATCACTTTCGCGCCAGCCACTGCGATCTCGCGCACCTCATCCCTTGACATGCGGAACACGATATCGCGCCATGCGGGGGAGACGGCGTTATAGAGGTGAACGATCGCCGCGCGCGCGCCTTTCAGACTGTCGAACGAAGTGCGGATCAGGTCTTCGCGGCTTTGCGTCAGAACTTGCACAAGCACGTCGTCTGGGA
>JBCBKF010000360.1:0-1676 GCA_038522255.1 Pseudomonadota bacterium | reverse complement strand
CCATTGTTGGTTGGCGGCTGCGCTTTGCCATCGGGCTTTGGATGGGGAGCGCCTTGCTGCTCAAATATCTCTACAGCGTGGTCGTCGTGCTGGTGGAACTGGCAGACGCAGCGATCCAGCGGCGCCCCTTTGCACTGCTGCGGATAGAGAATCTGGTGTCCGGTGCGATTGTGGCGGCCTATCTTTTCATATGGCTGGTGCTCGATCCCTCCCAGCGCGAAGCGATCGAGGTCGTGGTGACGGCAATCAACGCCAACCTCGTCGATCTGCAAACCAGTGTTGTGAGAGCCGTCTATAGCCTCGCGCTGGCGGTTGCGCTTGTTCTGGTTGCGCGCCTTGCAAACGTGCCTGTCAGGGTGACGGCGATTGGCCTTGCCATCGTGCTTGGCGCGGTCATCGTGGCGTGGATCCAGTCGCGTTGGTATGTTCAGCACCGACTGCCCATCACTGCGGCCTATATCGTCTGGCTCTGGATGATGCGCGACCACCTGAAACCCCTTTGGTTTGCAGGACTGGCCCTGCTCATTTCGGTCCCGGTGATCAACGCGTTTCGCTCCGCTGCGTATTATCAGGCTTCTGCGAGCGAGATTGACGCGGCGATGAAGACATCCGGGTTTTCGGTGGAAGGCAAAAGGGTGGGCGTGCTCAACATGAACCCGTCACCGGTCAACCAATTCCTCGCCGCCAATCGCGCCTGGCGCTGGAATACGAGCGTCAACAATTCTTACGTTGCAGCCGAACTGGTCTCGTTTGATCGCCCTGAGAATGCGGGGCAAGCTCCGCCCTCTGTCACCTTGGAGGAACCTGGCCTAAAGCTTGTGCACGATGCGATGCTGCGTTTGTGGGAGGACAGCCCACCTGACGCGCTTATCCTCGACAACAGCCGCTCCTGGCCGCTGCGATTTGTAAAAGTGCGCTGGCGCGAGGCCTTTGCCCGCGACGAGCGTTTTAACGCTTTCATGGAGCAGTACGAGCCGGTTCTGGATCACAAGGGCGAATTGCTCGATTTCACCTATTTCGAACGCAAGACAAGGAAGCGCTGACGCCCCCTTCAGGACGCGTCCAAAGCGCCCCAATCGAGCGGCTCGCCGCGTTTGAGCGCGCGCGAGGCCGGACGCCCCAGCACCTGCGACAAGTGTTTTGGCGCAAGCCCGTGCCCGGGGCGGATCGAACGGATATTGTCGCGCGTCAGCGTCTCTCCGGCGGCGATATCGCTAACGACATAGAGCGATCGGCGAAACTGTATCGATCCGCTTTCACTGCCCTGAAGATCGTAGGTCGCCTTGCCCAGCGCGCGCCACGCCTGTTTGCAATCAGCGACCAGCGCGGTGAATTCCTCAGGCTCAAGGCTGAAGGCGGAATCCGGACCGCCATCGGCGCGCCGCAGCGTAAAGTGCTTTTCCACCACGCATCCGCCCAGCGCAATAGACGCGACCGCCACCGCCGAACCGCTGGTATGGTCGGAAAGGCCCGAAACCACTCCAAAGCGCTCGCCAAGATCGGGCACGGTGCGCACATTGGATTGCTCGTCAGGTGTCGGGTAGGAACTGACGCAGTGAAGCAGGACAATCTCCTCGCAGCCATTGGCGCGCGCCGTGCTGACCGCCTCTCCGATCTCTTCCAGATTGGCCATACCGGTCGAAATGATCATCGGTTTGCCCTTGGACGCGCAATAG
>JBCBKF010000359.1:0-1684 GCA_038522255.1 Pseudomonadota bacterium | reverse complement strand
ATCCCGGCATTCACGAACATGAGTGTTGGATCATTGTACGGGACAAGCGGCGCACTTGGCACTTCCGCGTGATCAGCACGCTTGAAAAAGTCGAGAAACGAGCGCCGGATGTCATTGGTCGAAGTCATGGTGACGTCCAGTTAGGCAATCGCATCGGCACCGACAAGTCGAAGCGTTCAATGCACGCGGCACTGTGCGTAAATGTTTCGTCACAATCACAAAGCGCGCGCACCCCAGCGCGCCGCCCGATAAACATGCGAGCAAACCAGCAAGCCTCAACGAAAAACCGGCGCCAATCGGGCTTTCTCGGGGAAGAAAGCGCGCCTGACGCCGGTATTCCGGTTTTCCGAGCGCCGCCCATCACAAGGGCGCTCGCTTGAGGATCAGCTGTCGGGTTCCGCGTCCGGGCCCGTCATCATTTCCTCGGCGACCTCATCGGTTTTACCGCGAATGGCGGCTTCCAATTGATCGCAAATCTCTGGGTGTTCCTTAAGGTAGGTCTTCGCGTTCTCGCGGCCCTGCCCGATACGGATGCTGTCGTAAGAGAACCAGCTGCCTGATTTCTCGACAATGCCCGCCTTGACGCCAAGGTCGAGGATCTCGCCGATCTTGGAGATACCCTCGCCATACATGATGTCGAATTCGACCTGCTTGAAGGGCGGCGCAACCTTGTTCTTGACCACTTTGACGCGGGTTGAATTGCCGACGACCTCGTCGCGATCCTTGATCTGGCCGGTGCGACGAATGTCGAGGCGGACCGAAGCGTAGAACTTGAGTGCGTTGCCGCCCGTTGTCGTCTCCGGATTGCCGTACATCACGCCGATTTTCATGCGCAGCTGGTTGATGAAGATCACCATGCACTTTGAACGGTTGATCGACCCGGTGAGTTTGCGCAGCGATTGGGACATGAGCCGCGCTTGAAGGCCGACATGGCTATCGCCCATCTCGCCTTCAATCTCAGCGCGCGGGACTAGCGCTGCAACCGAGTCGACCACCAACACATCAATCGCGTTCGAGCGAACGAGCGTGTCGGTAATTTCCAACGCCTGTTCACCGGTATCAGGCTGCGAGACGATAAGTTCATCAATATCAACGCCAAGCGCCTTGGCATAGACCGGGTCGAGCGCGTGTTCAGCGTCGACAAAAGCGGCCGTGCCGCCAGCCTTCTGAGCCTCTGCAATAGCGTGCAACGCCAGCGTCGTCTTGCCCGAGCTTTCCGGCCCGTACACTTCGATCACGCGCCCTTTGGGCAGTCCGCCAATGCCCAGCGCAATGTCGAGCCCGAGCGATCCGGTCGAAATCGATTCGACCTGCATCGCCTCTTTCGAGCCCAGCTTCATCGCCGAACCCTTACCGAAAGCGCGATCAATCTGCGCTAACGCTGCATCGAGAGCCTTTTGACGGTCCACATCCTTACCCTTTTCTACCAACTTCAGCTGCGTAGCCATCGCATGACCTCCTTGCGTTTCCTAGGTCGGATTACGGGGTTTTAACCGGGAGTTTTCCGTTCCGATACGCAGTATGTATCGCATTTGTTCTCATGGAACAAGAGTGGAACGGAATTTTTCCTTCACACGCATTAATCGGCGTAGGAGGATCGCAATTTCCAGTCGAATTTGCGCGTGGAATTGGCGGGAATCCGCAGTTCTACCGTGTCAAAGCCGTTCTTGACCCGGACCCTCTT
>JBCBKF010000358.1:0-1692 GCA_038522255.1 Pseudomonadota bacterium | reverse complement strand
CCCGGAATCGTCTGCTGCTCAACCTCGAGATCGCTGATCGCGGTTTTCAGCTTCGGGTCCCAGTTCACCAGCCGCTTGTCGCGGTAGATGAGGCCGTCATTATAGAGGTCCACGAAGGTCTTGAGCACCGCCTTGGTGAAGTGTTCGTCCATGGTGAATTGCTCTCTGGACCAGTCCATCGAACAGCCCAGCCGGCGCAGCTGGCGCGTGATCTGGCCGCCGCTTTCCGCCTTCCACTGCCACACCTTCTCGATGAATTCCTCGCGCGAGTAATTGGTGCGCTTGTCCTGGGCGGCCTCCATCTGGCGCTCTACCACCATTTGCGTCGCGATCCCGGCGTGGTCAGTGCCCACCACCCACAAGGCGTCCTTGCCGCGCAGTCGTTCATATCGGATCACGATGTCCTGCAGCGTGTTGTCGAGCGCGTGACCGATATGCAAGGAGCCCGTCACATTGGGGGGCGGGTTCACAATCGTGAAGGGCTCGGCGTCAGGGCGATGAGGGCGAAAGGCGCCGGTGCTCTCCCAATGCTCGTACCATCGCGCCTCGATATCGGCGGGGTTGAAGGTGGTGGGAAGGGAAGAAGATCGCATTATTTGCAGGCTCGCTAACGCTCGCGGGCCGGGCCACCCGCTCCCTCCACCCTTCCACCCGGAGCTTACCAGGATACCATCCGGGTGGAAGGGTGGAGGGAGCGGGTGGCCCGGAACCCTAGAAAACAAATAATCCCAATACACCGCGCGTGTTGCGGCGCAACACTTCGCATAGCTATCGGCATCGCTATGGGCATGGCTTTTGAGTGAGTGCCTCGTCGCTCAGGCCAGGGGCGCAGCGAGACGATGCATTCTATCCCCTTGTCGCCCGGCGAATTTGGAGACATAGCTTCGGACGCGATGGACCCGACGGCGCAATTTTCTCTGCAAGAGGGCGGCGATGGCGCAGCGACCCTTGCGCTCAGCGGCTCTTTGCTGGTCTCCACGATCGGCACTCTGGACCGCGAGATGCGCGGGGCGTTGAGCGACGTAACGCGCATTGATCTGTCCGGCGTTGATGAGATCGATACGGTCGGCGCTTTCCTCGCATGCCAGCTTTCATCGGATCACGACGCCCCCATTACCGGTGCCAGTGAGCGTGCGCAGCGTCTGCTGGGCGCGGTCGAAGGCGCAGGTACGCATCTCGACAACACAGCGCAAAAAGAGCCAGTGTGGGAACGCGTTCCGCTGGCGCTGGGGTACCAGGTTTTCGAAGCACGCCAAGGGGTTGCGGGCGTGGTCGGTGCGCTGGGCCGGATCGTGATCGGGCTGAACAATCTGGCGCGCAACCCTTCCCGATTTCCGTACAAGGCCCTGATCGCGCAGATGGAGCAGGTGGGCGTGTCCTCGTTGCCTATCATTGGCTTGATGAGCTTTCTGATCGGCGTGGTCATCGCGCAGCAAGGCGCGGTCCAGCTTGAACAATTTGGCGCTGAGGCGCTGACGGTGAATCTTGTCGGGCGCATTTCCTTGCGCGAACTGGGCGTCTTGATGACCGCGATCATGGTCGCCGGTCGATCAGGCAGCGCCTTTGCCGCGCAATTGGGCACAATGAAATTGACCGAGGAAATCGACGCGATGCGCACGATCGGCATTTCGCCGACCGAAGTCTTGGTCATTCCGCGTCTTCTCGCCTGCACCTTCATGATGTTGCTGTTGG
>JBCBKF010000357.1:0-1749 GCA_038522255.1 Pseudomonadota bacterium | reverse complement strand
GACAGTCGGTGGGTGAAGGTCTTGGGCTTGCTGGGGATGATAGCTTCCGTGGTGCTCGGCATTGCTGCACTGATATGAGGATCCAAAAATGAAACTAGGCCGTCTCAACCATATCGGGGTTGCCACGCCCTCCATCGAAGCCTCTATCGCCCATTATCGCGACGTGATGGGCGCGACCAAGATCCACGAACCGTTCGATCTCGAAGCGCAAGGAGTGAAGGTCTGCTTCGTCGATACGCCCGGAGAGAACGGCACCAATGGCACGCAGATTGAGCTTATAGAGCCGCTGGGCTCCGACAGCCCGCTCGCCGGTTTCCTCGCGAAAAATCCGCTCGGCGGGCAGCATCATGTCTGCTTTGAAGTGCCCGATATCGAGGCCGCGCGCGCGGAGTTTGAGGCGGTGGGCAAGCGCATCCTAGGCCCCACGCGCGTCGGCGCGCACGGCACGCCCATCTTCTTCGTCCACCCCAAGGACATGCAGGGCATGCTCACCGAGATCATGGAAACGCCCAAGGGCGATCACTAGAAGCGCTGGGCCTTCCTGACTTAAGTCCTTCGCTATCAAAAGAACGCAGCGCGTCGTAACGCACTTGCGGATATTGAGGGTGCACGGCACAGTGCGTTGCAATTGAAAACGCTTGGGAGAGATACGTGAGCTACGAAACCATCCGCGTAGAGGCCGACGGACCGCTGACCACCATTACGCTCAACCGCCCGGATCGCCTCAACGCGATGCCCCCGCAGATGGCGGATGAAATCGGGCAGGTGTTCTATGATCTGGGCGAAGCGCGCGCGGTTCTCATCACGGGCGAGGGCAAGGGTTTCTGTTCAGGCGCGGACCTTGCCGCGCGCTCTGATGCCGATGGGCCGAGCAATAAGGGCGGGAGCCACCAGGCGCTGATGCAGCATTACAATCCGATGATCAACCAGATCATGCGCGCCCAAATTCCCGTGATCTGCGCGGTTAACGGCCCGGCGGCAGGCGTGGGGTGCAGCCTTGCGCTGACAGCGGACTTCACGATTGCAGGCAAGTCCGCCTATTTCCTCCAGGCCTTCGTCAATATTGGCCTTGTTCCTGATGGCGGCTCCACCTGGATGCTGACGCGCGCCATTGGTCGCGCCCGCGCGACGCGGATGATGATGCTGGGGGAGAAGATCGGCGCGGAACAGGCCGAGGAATGGGGCCTTGTTTATAAATGCGTCGCCGATGAGCTGTTGATGGACGAAGCGCGCGCGCTTGCCGAAAAGCTTGCCAACGGACCGACCGTCGCGCTCGCAGCGATGAAGCGGAACATTACGACCGCGCTCGATGGCGATTTCAACAAGGTCCTTTTGTCAGAGGCCGAAGGGCAGAAGACCGCGAGCGCCAGCGCCGATGCTATGGAGGGCGGCATTGCCTTCCTGCAAAAGCGCAAGGCGGAGTTCAAAGGCGCCTGACTGCGCTCACATTCCTTTCCAATCCTTCGACAGGCCCGGTCTTACCGGGTATCGTGGCTCTATGACTGACAAACCGACCCCCGCTGATTGGCGCGCGCTTGCGGATAAAGAATCCAAGGGCCGCAATTTAACGACACAGATGCCTGAGGGCTTTACGGTCAAACCGCTTTACACAAGCGAGGATCATCAAGGCTGGGACCCGGGCCTTCCAGGCTTTGCTCCATTCACGCGCGGGGTTAAGGCGAGCATGTATGCCGGGCGCCCGTGGACGATCCGGCAATATGCGGGCTTCTCGACCGCTGAAGAATCAAA
>JBCBKF010000356.1:0-1763 GCA_038522255.1 Pseudomonadota bacterium | reverse complement strand
GCGACCCAGAAATTTCGCGCGGCCTCTCGGTCCTGAGGACACTACGGACCGAGAGGCCGCGCGAAATTTCTGGGTCGCGCCCGAAGAAAAGGCCCGCTTCCCTTTCGCTGAACCCGCGCAGGCCTGGGTAAGGATTGGCGGTCTCGGGATCGGCTGGCGTCCAGGAGAAGCTCGCCGCTTCAAGACCGAGCTCTTCGAGACGTCCATTGATCTTGGCGAGGGCTGCCCCATTGAAGTGGACGGCATCGCGGACGTTTTCATGCTGAACGGTGAAGGACACATCCTTGGGCGCGGTCGCCAGGTCGACCATTTGCCGGTCGCGATAGGGCGTCAGCCGCGCATCGGAGTAGTCGTCGAGATCCAGGCCTTCTAGCAAGCAGACCAACAAGGGTTTGCCATACTCTTCTGCAAGCATGACTTCGCGGCGCACCTCGTCTGACTGAAGCGCGTCGGGCGAGGCAAGAAGAATGACCGCCTCGCATCGGCGATTGGCGGCTCGAAGCGCTTCTCGCCATCGGTCGCCGGCGCCGAGACTATGAAGATCCAGGAAAACGTCGTCCGGCGCGTAACCGAGCGTCAGAAGCCAATCGCGAAACGCCAAGCTCTCGAGATTGTTCTTGCTCGAATGTGAGATGAAGATCCGCGCCATGTGATCCCCCAACGCTTCTCTTAACGCTAGCGAATACGGCAGGAATTGCAATTGAAGAGCATCGACGCAATTCGGCTGAGGGACGACGCTAAACGGACGTTGTCACAATTGCGGTCAAGAGCCGTTATCGGCGAAGTACGGTCGTCATTGGAAGACACTTCGAACAGCCGCTAGGCGGCACAATCAAGACGGGCACGCAACAACCTTAGAATGGTTGTGACCTTCGCGCACACGGTAGGGCTCGGCTGCCCAGGGCGCAGAAGAAGACATCCGGTAATCGGCCCGCGCTACTGCAGGTGTCGTTCACTTCCGATCCCGACAGTGTGCCAAGGTCAGAGGCGCGGCGAGATCAGATATAAAACTTGAACGGCTGTCGCTCAGCATCCTTAGCGCTGCCCATGACCAGAACATCACCGACTTTCTTCGCAAACCGGATCGTGACTGGTTCGCTGTCACTATAGTTGCAGGCGTTATAGTTGATCTTTGTGAGCCCCATAATATCGGTCAGTACCCGTTCTAAGTCAGGCTTTCCATTGGTTGCGCGTAAGATCGTCACAAAAAGCGGGTTCGGCGTTTCTGGCCCGAGATAGGTGTCGATGCGCGAGGCGTATCCAGAGGTCCAAAGATAGGCATCGCTGTCACCGAGCAGCACCGCCGTGCCGCGCAAGGTTGGATAATCGCCATTTCTGTACAGTTTTATTTCCCCATGGCTCGGCTTGATCCGAACCCCGACAATATTGGTGCCTTCTGGCGCTACCTCTTCAAACGCTTCCCATTCTTCGTCGTTGAATTTCGTGGTGCCGTGAATGAAGAGCTCTTTTGGATATTCATCAAACCGTGTGCGGTAGGTTTCAAGCACGGTCTCGATGAGCGCTTTGGCGCTCGCCTTGCTCAAATGAAACTCTTTACGCTCGGTCAACCAGGGACCATTGGCGCCGCGAAACACCACCCCGTCGCCCTCGCTGAGAAACATCTGCGCGGCGCAGCAGGCATGATTGTCGGCATGGTTCGGTATGAGCTTGAAGATCAGTCCGACATAACACACGCCCGGCCGCATATCGGACAAGCGCCAGGGCGGGTTCGCTTGCGTTTTATAATAGAGCCCCGTGGCAGG
>JBCBKF010000355.1:0-1766 GCA_038522255.1 Pseudomonadota bacterium | reverse complement strand
AGACAAACTTGATACGCTCGTCGGGTTCTGGGCGATTGATGAAAAGCCGACCGGCTCGAAGGACCCATTCGCGCTGAGGCGGGCGGCGCTTGGGGTTGTGCGGATTGTGTTGGAGAATGGGGTTCGGTTGGGGCTGCGAGTGACGCTCATTCATCATCGTGCGAGGCTATATGCTTGGAATGAGGCTCAGCCGGAGGCGCCTTTTACTCGAGTGCAGGAGCGTGATCAGGGCGAGGAAGCCGATGACCTCCTCTCCTTCTTCGCAGATCGCCTGAAACAGCACCTTCGTGATGAAGGCCAGCGCCACGATTTGATCGATGCTGTCTTTGCACTGGGTCAACCGCCGCAAGGCGGCAAGGGCGACCACCCGTCGGGCGATAAGCCCGTCCCCGCGGAGGCGCTGCGCGCCGTGAGCGCAAAAAACGATGACCTCGTCCTGATCGTCAAACGGGTCGAAGCGCTGGGCGTGTTTCTGGAGACGGACGATGGGGCGAACCTCCTCGCGGGATACAAGCGCGCGGCCAACATCCTGAAAGCTGAAGAAAAGAAGGATGGGCACGCCTATGACGGCGCGCCGGACGCCTCGAAACTGACCGAAAAAGCGGAACAGGATTTGCATTCCGCGCTGGTTAAGGCGGTTGACCAAGCTGGGGCCGCATTGGAACAAGAGGACTTTGAGAGTGCCATGACCGCGCTAGCGAACTTGCGACAGCCCGTCGACAAATTCTTTGATGAGGTCACGGTGAATGCGGAGGACAGGGACATTCGGCAGAACCGGCTCTTGATCTTGGCGATGATGCGGGACGCGCTCGGCAAGGTTGCAGATTTTTCGAAGATTGAAGGATAAGCGCATGTCATTGGCAGCAGAAGCGGTGGCCGACGAACGCTGGGTCTATTCCTTCGGGCGCGAAGGCGCAGATGGCGATGCCTCGATGAAGAATTTGCTGGGCGGCAAGGGCGCAAACCTCGCCGAGATGGCAAAGCTTGGCTTGCCGGTGCCGCCGGGCTTCACGATTTCAACCTCCGTGTGTACGGCGTTCTATGAACTGGGCGAGGATTACCCGTCTGGCCTGAAGCAGCAGGTCGAAACGGCGCTCGCCCAGCTGGAAACCGAAACTGGTAAGCGCTTTGGCGATGCGGATAATCCGCTGCTTGTCTCTGTGCGGTCCGGGGCGCGGGCCTCGATGCCCGGCATGATGGATACGGTGCTGAACCTTGGTTTGAATGATGAGACCGCCGCGGGGCTCGCGAAAAAGGCGGGCGAGCGTTTCGCCTATGACAGCTATCGCCGCTTCATCCAGATGTATTCCAACGTCGTCCTAGGCCTCGGCCATGACGAATTCGAGCACATCCTCGACACGTTCAAAGACGAGAACGAATACCGCCTCGATACGGAACTGACGGCGGAGGATTGGAAAGCGGTTATCGTCCAATACAAAGCCGCCGTCGAAGACGCGCTCGGCAAGCCCTTCCCAGACGATCCCCGCGAGCAGCTTTGGGGCGCGGTCAGCGCCGTGTTCGGGTCATGGATGAACGATCGCGCGATCCTCTACCGCAAGCTCAACGACATTCCGCAGGAATGGGGAACCGCGGTGACGGTCCAGTCCATGGTGTTTGGCAATCTGGGCGAGACGTCAGGCACGGGCGTGGCCTTCACGCGCGATCCCTCCACCGGTGAAAAAACGTTCTATGGCGAGTATCTGATGAACGCCCAGGGCGAAGACGTGGTGGCCGGTATTCGCACGCCGGCGCCGATTTCCAGGGCT
>JBCBKF010000354.1:0-1767 GCA_038522255.1 Pseudomonadota bacterium | reverse complement strand
TGCCGCTGCCGCCTACCTCGAAGATCCGTCGCCGCTGACGCTAGAGGCGTTGCAAGCGGCCGTTGAAAGCCCGCTCCAGGAGTTCTTTCGCAGGCTCAATCTCGCCCCCGGCGGCACGGCCGAAATCGTTCACATGCGCGAAGATCTGTTGCGCTTAAAAGCTGGCCACGATGAACTGGAGCGGGTCGATCGCGACATGGTGCATTTGCTGCACTCCTGGTTCAACCGCGGCTTTCTGGTTCTGCGTCCGATCGACTGGCAGACACCGGCTGCGATCCTTGACAAGATCATCGAATACGAAGCCGTGCACGCGATCCAGGGCTGGCAGGATCTTCGCCGCCGCCTCGAACCCAACGACCGACGCTGCTTTGCCTTCTTTCACCCGTCGATGGGTGATGAGCCGCTGATCTTCGTCGAAGTCGCACTGATGTCTGACATCCCGGCAACGATCCAGGCTGTGCTTGAGGAAGAGGCCAAGACAGGCGACGCACGCGATCTGACGACCGCGGTCTTTTACTCGATTTCGAACTGCCAGGCAGGCTTGCGCGGGATCTCGTTTGGCAACTTCCTGATCAAACAGGTGGTCGAGGATTTGCTGAGTGAGTTGCCGAACTTGAAGACGTTCGTGACGCTCTCGCCGGTGCCCCGATTTGCGAGTTGGCTATCAGATGTCCGAGCCGATCCAGACGGCGTTTTGAGTGATGCGGATCGCAAGCGCTTGGACACACTGGATCGGCCGGGTTGGTTTGATGATGCAGATGCGGTCGCTGATCTCCAGCCGCTGTTGCTTGGGCTGGCGTCGCACTATTTCCTCGAGGCGCGGAGCCCGAGCGGTCGCGTGATTGATCCCGTTGGCCGGTTCCACCTTGGCAATGGGGCGAGGCTTGAGCGCGTCAACATGACGGCGAACCCATCGCCGCGAGGGCTGACCGAGGCGCATGGCCTGATGGTGAACTATCTGTACGATCCGGCTCAGATCGAACGGAACCACGAAGCGTTTGCAAACGAGGGCACGGTTGCGGTTTCGCGGCCTGTCCGTGCGCATCTGAAAGCGCTGGCAACGCAGCCATCAGCGCGTGCACCGGCGAAGGTTCCAGCGGCCTAGCGTGCGGTCGGGCGCCTTCAACCACGCGTTGATGTGCAACTTGTGCCGATTTCCTGCTCGTGTTGAGTAAGTGCGTGTGAAACCGTCTGAGTACGTCGGGAGTTGAGTGATGCGTTATGGCGACGACGACCGCCAAAGTTCGAACGTGGAAGACCGGCGCGGTCAGCGGGGCGGCGGGTTCCGGTTTCCTGGTGGCTTTAACTTCCCAGGTCGCGGACAGAGGGGCCAACGGGGTCGCCAAATCCGCATACCGATGGGTGGCGGTCGCCGCGGGGGATTTAGTTTCACCACGCTCATCATCATCGGCGTGGTCATGTTTTTCCTCGGCTTCAACCCGCTAGATCTTTTGCGCGGGGCAACATCCGGTGGCGGGTCGGCACCGGACATGAGCCAGATCCCGCGTTTGCCGCGCACCGAAGGTGGTCGCCAGGTCTCAACGAACGATCCGTTTCGTATTCCAGGTGGCCGCCAGCAGGGTCAATCTCGAGCGCAACCTGGCGGGCAACCTGGCGCGCAATCGACGGGCGGCGACCTTCTCGATGGCAGCCTGTAAGACGGGCGGGCCCGAGAGGACTTCCTCGTTGGTGGGGTCGATGCGGACGTACGGACAGTCGGAGCGAAGCTCGGGCGCGAAGCCCGACGCGCCGCGACCGTCCGGCGCG
>JBCBKF010000353.1:0-1768 GCA_038522255.1 Pseudomonadota bacterium | reverse complement strand
GCGATCCACGAAGCGTTCGTGATCGATATATTCATAGGCGAGATCGAGAGTGGTGTCCTCGCCCAGCACGATGCGCGCGGTCGGATTGATGCCGATGCGCTCGCCGTCAAAAAAATCGCGGTGATTGTTCAATTCTTCGTAAGCCGCGTTGAGGCGCAGCGCGACATTGTCTCCCACTGCGGCATTGATATCGGCCTGGATTGTGTAGGCGCCAAACGTGTCAACCGAAGCAAGACCGCTGGCAAAGACTTCGCCGATAACGCCCTTCTTGGTTACGCGGTTCAAGATACCGCCTGTCCCGCCACGCCCGAACAACAGTGCGTTGGGCCCGCGCAGGATTTCGACCTTTTGGAGGTTGTAAAGGCTGCGATAGTATTGAACGTCATCGCGCACGCCATCGATGAAGAAATCCGCAGTAGAGCGCACGCCGCGAAAGACCACGGCATCGCGATGCCCTTCGCCTTGAGAGGTGTTCACGCCTGGCGTGTAATCGATGATCTGAGCGATGCTGTCCCAGCCGCGATCGAGGATTTCATCCTGAGTTGTGATCGTCAGGCTTTGCGGCACATCGATGATCTGGGTGGGCGTGCGCAGCGCGTTGATCCTGTCGGAGTACAACACATCGCCATTGACCACGATCTCGCCGGTCTCAGCGGGCTCGGGCGCGGCGTCGTCGGCCAGAGCGGGAGTGGCGGCGAGTGCGCATGAAAAGAGCAGCGCGGCACGCAGAGAAAAATCTGTCATTGCAATCCTTCTGTCTGTTCGGAACCGAGTCGGCGGCTCCGGACACTTCAGGCGTGCTATTGAAAGTTATTCGCAGCATCAAGTTATAATGCGAATTATTCGCGAAATACGATGATCTGTGGCATAACCATCGCGGTCTGATTAAAGCTTGTGCTGAGCAAAACGGGAGAATGGCATCATGAAGGCAACGATCTGGCACAACCCCAATTGCGGGACCTCGAGCAAGACCCTCGCGATCCTTGAAAACCTTTCAAAGGTCGATGTGACGGTGATCGAATACCTCAAGGACCCGCCGACGCGCGAAAAGCTGGTGCAGCTATACGCCGATGCCGGGATTACACCGCAAGAGGGCCTGCGCCTGCGCGGCACCGACGCTGAGGAGCGCGGCCTTCCCGCGGCTGACGCTGATACCATCCTTGATGCAATGATGGCCGACCCCATCCTGATCAACCGTCCATTGGTGGAAACGGAAAAGGGCGTTGCCCTGTGCCGCCCCCAGGATGAGGTCTTAAAGTTGGTTTGATGGACGGCGAGGGTGGTCCGGCCTTCCCGCCAGTGCATTACAGCCAGTGCATCACTGCCAATGCATCACTGCCAATGCATCACTGTTCGCGCGTCATCTCCGCGTCGCTCGCCAGACCCCGCCAGCCGATGACGGCGACGCAAAGGCACAGAGCAATGATGAGGCCAAAAGCCAGCCGCGCATCGAAATTGTAGAGCCACACGCCCACTGCGGGGGCATAGATAAAGCTCGCGCCCGCCACGCTTGCCGTGATGCCTGATGCCTGTCCCTGTTCCGCGCGCGTCACCGCCAGCGATGTGCCAGAGGTTGTGCCGGGGCGGAACAGACCAAAGCCCAGCGCTGCAATCGCATATCCGAGCGCGATGGTGTGCAGATCGCCCGCCGCGCCAAGGA
The DNA here is from genome assembly GCA_038522255.1 of Pseudomonadota bacterium. GTDB lineage: Bacteria > Pseudomonadota > Alphaproteobacteria > Sphingomonadales > Sphingomonadaceae > Erythrobacter. The sequence goes on along the minus strand of JBCBKF010000353.1, from coordinate 108 downwards.
CAGCGGTGCCGAGCCCGGCGGTCAGAATGCCGCTCAAGGTTGCCGAGCGCGGCCCCAGGTTGAAACGCGGGATCAGCCCCCATTGCGCCAGCAGGGTCGCAATCGCGC
>JBCBKF010000352.1:0-1777 GCA_038522255.1 Pseudomonadota bacterium | reverse complement strand
CAGCAAAGGGTAAACGATGTCTGTACGCATTGCGTTCCAAGGGGATTTGGGCGCTTATGGTCACGAGGCGGTGCTGCAGGCCCGCCCTGACGCGAGACCGGTGCCGTGTCACGCATTTGAAGATGTCATTCAAGCGGTGCGCGACGGCGCAGCCGACATGGCGATGCTGCCAGTGGAAAACACCACCTACGGACGCGTTGCGGATATTCATCGCCTGCTGCCGCAAAGCGGATTGCACATTGTCGACGAGGCTTTTGTTCGGGTGCGTATTGCGCTGATGGCTGTGCCCGGGCAGCAACTGGATGATATTTCGAGCGTTCGGGCGCATCTGGTCCTCATCCCGCAAGCACGCGCTTTTCTTGACGCGCACGGCATCCGTGCCGAGGCGGCACCAGACAGCGCGGGGGCCGCAGCCGCCATTGCCCGCGCGGGTGAAAGGGGTGTCGGCGCACTCGCCTCGGAAATCGCAGCCGAGATTTATGGTCTAAACGTTCTGGCGCGTGACATCGAAGATCAGGGGCACAATACCACCCGCTTTCTTTTGATGGCGCCCGTTGCCGATCGCACGCGTCGCGCCGAGACAATGATCACTACCTTCGTTTTCGAAGTGCGCAACATCCCGGCGGCGCTGTACAAGGCCATGGGCGGTTTCGCCACAAACGGCGTCAACATGACCAAGCTGGAAAGCTACATGGTCGGCGGCGCGTTCACCGCAACGCAATTCTATGCAGACGTTGAAGGTCATCCAGAGGATGCGCCGGTCGCGCGCGCGCTTGAGGAGTTGGAGTATTTTACCAATCGACTCGACATTTTGGGCGTGTACCCCGCAGCGGCCAAACGCGACTAGGTTTGACGCGTCAAGCGCTGCGCTGTAGCCGGTCTTCCAGCGATCTGGCATATTCGGCGAACTTGAGCTTGAACCGCTTGCTCAGCGACGATTTGGCCAGTTTCAGAGACTGCACAAACAGACGGGCTGACAGGGTCAGCGGCACAATCTCTAACGCCAGGGACACGCGGGTGCGATTGCGCGACAACGCCAGCAGTTCGACGGTGAACGTCCCGTCGATGTTTTGCGAAGTCAAGTCAAAGAACATTTCGTTCGGCGTATCGTACCGCTTCAACTCTATTGTCACATCGCGACGCCGCCCGCGCATCTTGAACGCCACTTGCCAGCGCATGCCGACACCGGCCTGTGTCAGTGGATCGACCCGTTGAAGATCGGCCCCGCGGCGCATGGCTTGGCGTTCAAAGCTTTCAAAGTCGCTCAGCGCATCGAACACTTGGTCTATCGGTGCCGCGATGTCTTCCCGGGCCGAGAATTTCATGATGCCTGCCTGTATTTTGCTGCTGCGCTTAGTTTTCCCTTATTCAAGTGTGTCCGCAAGCCAGTTTTCAAGCAAGAAATGTGCAATGGCCCCTTTGCGGGCTGGCAGGAAGCTGTCGTGCTCGCCTGCGAAGATGGCTACCATCTCTTCGCGTGTGATCCATACCGCATCTTCTATCTCGTTTGGATCGATTGTGATGTCCTGGCTGAGCGCGGTGCCCCGGCATCCGAACATCAACGACGCGGGGAACGGCCAGGGTTGGCTGGACAGGTATTCCACATCGCCCACACGCACGCCCGCCTCTTCAAAGACTTCGCGGCGCACGGCCGCTTCGAGCGTCTCGCCCGGTTCGACAAAGCCGGCCAGCAAGGAATACATCCCCTGCGGCCAACCCGGCGACCGGCCCATCAGCACCGCATTGCCGTGGGTGATCAACATGATGACCACCGGAT
>JBCBKF010000351.1:0-1779 GCA_038522255.1 Pseudomonadota bacterium | reverse complement strand
TCGCGCAGTCCCTCCAACGCATCGTTATTATCGGCCACAGCGCTCTTGTCGAAGGGTCCCCGCCCATAATCCAGAGCGTCCTGCACCATCGCGCATCCACCAAGCGCCAGCGCGAAGACTGCGCTGACCAGCGCCGCGCTGTAAGGCGAAACCCGCCGCGTCATCAGGAGCGCGCGCCCTCGCCCGAAATGTCACCGGCCTCTTCGCCCACCGCCTCGCCTTGAGGGTCGGGATCATCATCGGCAAATGCGGTTTCGGTCCAATCGCCGGCAATCGCGACAAACCGCTGCAAAGCGTTCAAAAACACCGTGGTCGGCACGCCTTCACGCCGGGTCAGGATGGCCCATTGCATGACCGGGTCGCCATCATTGTCGCGATAGACCGAGACATATTTGTTTTCCCGATTGGCAGCAGCGATGACCGCGTCAGAGATTGGCGTCTCCCGGTCCCACCAGGTGGACAAAACCAGCGTTTCGCAAAAGTCGGGCACTGCCTCGTCACAGTCTGCAAAACGCACGACTCCGTGGATGTCATAGGTGTTGACCTGGATGTAGGCCGATGTGCCATCTTCGCCGCGTGGGGAGAACTCGGCGTCATATCCGGCCCCCTCAATCGCTTTGAGCACACCAGCCGGATTGTTGGCGCTGACCATTGCGGTGTCCTGCGCTTGCGCCGCGGCCGCTCCACAAAACGCCCAAAGCGCGGCGAGACTTGCGAGCAAGGGAAACCGCGCCGGTTCTGACACTATCATATGCTCAGCCCTTTGATTGAGAGGATTGTGAGGTGAGGGAAATACGAGATCGAGCCGTGACTTAGGTCCATCCTTTGCACCTTTCCATAGCAAGATCGATCACGGCGCGGATAGAAATGCCGCTATCGCCTCGCCCAGGTCAGGCTTTACGACAGAGTTAAGGTGCGTGCCGGGAACCTCTTTGTACACCGCATCGGGCAAGATCTGCGCCAACCCCTGTGCAGAGCCATTATCCTGGTCTTCATCCCCGCAGATGACCGCGCAAGGCATGGTGATATTGGTGAGCGCCGCAAGGTCGAAATCGCCCATCCCATCCAGCAACAGGCGCGCCGCCACCCGGTCCACGCCTTGCGACTTCAGGAATGTGCGCGCGACATAAAGCGGGGTGCCAGGCTTGATCGTGTCGAACTCATCGATCACGCGCTTGAAGTGCGCCGCGCGCGCCTGCCACTGCGCCAGCCCCTCCACGCCCATTCCACACGCGACCAGACGCCGTGGGCGCAGCGCCCCGGAAGACGCAGCATGCAGCGCCGTGCGCGCGCCGAGCGAGAAGCCGACAAGATCGTATTCGTCCTTTTCTAGGCCCAAATGCTCAACCAGCGCCGCTGCATCGCGCACCAACACGCCTGGTGGGTAAGCGGCTGGATCGTGCGGCGCAGCGCTATCCCCATGGACGCGGAAATCGAGCATGATTGGCGAAAAACCCGCCTCTGCCAAACGATCCGCGTGGCCCCATTTAATCCAGTTCATATGCGCGCTGGAAAACAGACCGTGCAGCAGCACTACGGGTCGGCCCTCGCCTGCCCGATGAACCGCCAATCGGGTGCCATCAAAGCTCTCGAAATGCGTTGTCGTCATGCCTTCCACCCAAGAAGTTCGATCCATTCCTCCAGAGAACCCGGCTGGGTATCCCATTGCGGTAGACCTTCGGGAAGTTCAATCCAGGGCGCTTTCCGTATCGTCCAGATATGCGCGACGAAGTCTATCGCCGCCGGATCGTCGAGCGAGCCGCCTTTGACAGTGATAAG
>JBCBKF010000350.1:0-1864 GCA_038522255.1 Pseudomonadota bacterium | reverse complement strand
CACCCGCAAGGGCGGCGAGTTTGGCGGCCCGATCGCCAAGAACCACGGCCCAGAGCGCATGGCCGAACTCTACGCGGAATTGGGTCTGGGGGAGAATGACGGCCTGTTCTTCGCCGCAGGCAAGGCCTCGGATGCGGCCAAACTGGCGGGCGCGGCGCGCATCGAAGTCGGCGAACAGCTTGGGCTGATCGACACCGAGCGCTTTGAACTCGCCTGGATCATCGACTTCCCGTTCTACGAATATGACGAGGACGCCAAGAAGGTCGATTTCTCGCACAACCCCTTCTCGATGCCGCAGGGCGAATTGGAAGCGCTCGAAAACACCGATCCGCTTGAGATCAACGCCTACCAGTACGATCTCGTCTGCAACGGCTATGAGATCGCATCAGGCTCGATCCGGAACCATAAGCCGGAGACGATGGTGAAAGCCTTTGAGATCGTCGGCCTCTCGAAGGACGACGTCGAGCGTGAGTTTGGCGGCATGTACCGCGCGTTTCAGTATGGCGCACCGCCGCATGGCGGGATGGCTGCGGGCGTGGACCGGATCGTGATGTTGCTGGTGGGCGCCAAGAACCTGCGCGAAGTGACGCTCTTCCCAATGAACCAAAAGGCGGAAGACCTCTTGATGGGCGCGCCCTCGCGGCCCGAACCCGCCCAGCTGCGCGAGCTTCACCTGCGCGTGGTGGAGCCGCCTCAAAAGCCAAAGACGCAAGAGGGGCAGTAAGGCTCAGCTTCAGCGCACAAAGAAAGAAGCCCGCCGCGAAAACCCGCAGCGGGCCAAAGGTGTTTGGACATTGTGTTTTTGGAAAAGTGGGGCACAGCGGCGGATCTAGCCTCTTTCAGACAGACGATCCGCGCTCAACGCCCGAGACGATAGTCCCATATCGGCTTTCCGCGTTCGATTAAGCGAATTCTTCTTTCAGCATGGCGCTGAAATTTTCGCCTTCGCTGATATCGCGATACGCTTCCTGAAGCGTCACGCGAATGCCCGGTAGGACGCCGCTTTCGTCGGCTAGCGCGGACTCAAACTTGTTGGCAAGATAGCGCTCGCCTTCCTCGACCCGCGCGATCACGGCGTTGTCGCCGTCCGCGAATGTGTCAGTGAGTGTCAGGAACAACTGGTGCGTTTCGCCCTGAACGCTCGTTGAGGTGATGGGAGGTTGGCTGTTTGCCAGCATGGCGTTGTTGAGATGCTGGAGTGTCTTGGCTCGCATGTCGCGGCGACGCTCGAACGCCTTCTTGAAAGCGGATTTTTCCGCAGTCTCGGCAGCTTGGCGATAGCCTTCGACCGAGTCATAGGTGGCTTGGGTAAGGTCTTTAAGCAATTCAATATTGTTCATGGGTCTCCTTCAGAGGGTCTATCTTTTGTTGTGCGCTCTGCCTAATGCATCGCGCTTTCAATGACTTAATGCGTGGGCATGAGGTTTGATCCGAGTGGTGCGCTCAAGCGAGCGTGAGGTGGGACGGACTGTGCAAGCACCCGATAAACTCTCAACCAGGACCGTCTCCCATGCATTCATCGTGGTGCAAGCCATTGGCTGGCAATCAGATGTTCTGAATGAGAGTCTATGCACCACTGCGCAATGTTTCGATCAGTTTTGCCTGCTTGCTTGGGCTTTTCGGCACATTCCTGCCTGCTTTGGGGCGCGCTGAAACGCTGAAAATCGCCGTGCAGGAGCCAGCGCCCAGCGAGACGTTGATTGGCAGCCATGTGATCGCACGGGAGTTTGAGCTGACCGGTCGTTGGGCCGAACGCTGGGCCGCGCGCGTCACCTCACGTTTCGCTGGCGCGCAATTGTTCGGGAAGCCGATGTTTGACATGCCCGTGCCAAGCGATCCCGACCGGGCGGATTTGGTGATAACT
>JBCBKF010000349.1:0-1910 GCA_038522255.1 Pseudomonadota bacterium | reverse complement strand
GGTTTTCCTAGATGCGCGCCCGCCCAAGTGCGAGCTCGTAAAGCCTCTTGACCATCACGCTATCCGTGTTTCGGCGAATGGGATTGGTGCTGTCCTTGTGGCACTTTGGCGCCAATGGAAACGAACGAATCATTGCCAAGTATTAACATTTCGGAAGCAGTTCCAGTGCCCGAACCGGCCCCTTCGCCCGATCTCGTTAACGCATTGCGCGCCCTTCAGAGCGCGCTCAATCACCGCGAAGCCGTGATCGGCGCAGCCCGATTGAGCCGCAGTGATTGGCGCTGCCTGCGCATCATGCCTGCGCATTGAATGGCGGGCAAAACAACGCCCCGCTGCGCGTCGGGGCGCAGCGGGGCTTTGGTTGACGTTGGCGCTTGCAGCAGGGATGCAACAAAGGCAGCCCGCCGATCAGCGCATCAATTCGGATAGACCCAGGCAGTGCCGCGAGCGAGGTTCTCGCTGGCGAACGCCCAGTTCAGCTTTCCATCAACAACCGCGTCGAGATAGGCTGGGCGCTTGTTCTGGTGGTCAATGTAATAGGCGTGCTCCCACACATCGATCGTCAGCAGCGGGTTAAAGCCGCCATCGGCCAGCGTATCGCCGTCATGGGTTTCCTCGATCGAGAGCTTGCCGTCTTTTTCTGCAAGCCACACCCAGCCGCTGGCGAAGTGACCTGCACCGCGCGCTTTAAGCTGCGCCTTGAGTTCGTCCATCGAGCCGAAAGCTTCGTCGATCATCGCCGCGAGTTCAGCAGAAGGCGCGGTTTCTTCATTGGTCAGCGAAAGCCAGTAAAAGCCGTGATTGTAGGTTTGCGCGGCGTTGTTGAAGAGGCCCTGATTGCCGCCACGCGCGGCGCCCACGATCTTTTCCAGCGCCGCATCAGCGTGCGGTGTTCCCTCAATCGCGGCGTTCATCTTGTCGACATAAGCCTGGTGGTGCTTGCCGTGGTGATACGACAGCGTCTCAGCCGAGATTGCGGGTGAAAGGTCTTTGTAAGGGAGTTCGATAAGGTTGAAAGCCATGTTTGGGCCCCTTCTTTCTGGTCTGTTTGCGATCTTCGATTGTTCTGATCTTGCAACGCGCGGCGCGAGCAAAAGTTGCAATTTTCTGCCGGCGCCCCAGTGTTTCCTGGGTCTTTGTAATTCAGATGCTATTCGGCGTGCGGATCAGACCTTTTAAAGCGCCGCGGCGTCCATCCGGCCGCGTTTGTAGGCAGCGTCTGCGAGCAGTTGATCATGCTCAACCCAGGCCGAATGCACCCCGCTGGAAATCTTGTGCGGCAGCGAGGCGCGGCAGATCGGGCCTCGGATGATGTCGCTCGCGTCAAAGATGGCGAGCTGAGAGCTTTGCGTGTTCTCATCAATCAAGAAGGTGACGAGGTAGGCATCATCCTCCGACTTTGCGCCCTTGCGAGGCACGACCGGGCTTTCGCTCGCATATACGCCGTCAGGCAGCGTGTAGACCTGATCCGACCCGCCCCCAGTATTGTGCCGGACATAGCCATTGAACAGGAACCAGCCCGGCTTGCTCGTTGTCGACCATGTGAAGCGGTTGGGCTTCATCAGGTAATCGGGGTTGATCATGCCGAATTCGACGATGCGGTCCGACAGGCGCTCTTCTTTTGTCTCGCCCGTCTTCAGATTGAAACGCCAACGGTGAAACCGGCACTGAAAGGAGTGTTCATCGACATAAGCCATCATGTGGCTGTATTCCCCGGCCTCCTCGATTGGATCGGGCATGGGCTTGTCCTGATAATAGCCTTCAAGAATGACTTCATCGCCATCGGGGCCAGTGGTCTCGTAGGCGTTGGTCCAATGCAGCACATACGTCGGCGCGGCTTCGAACCAGCGGATATCCTCCGGCTGCCCATGGCGCGGTATCAGCGCAAAGCGGGTGGGAACGCCATCGTG
>JBCBKF010000348.1:0-1962 GCA_038522255.1 Pseudomonadota bacterium | reverse complement strand
GCCGAACCCAGCGCGAAATCACTCGCCAGGCTCAAGGCGTTATTTGTACCGGCAAGCAAGGTCGTCCCCAGAGGCTGAAAAGCGGCTGCAATGTTGAGCACGCCTGCCCCATATACCTCATCGGTGCCCTGGGTGCCTGCGTCACTTGCGCTTTCCAGGAGAATGTCGACAATCTCGGTACCGGTAAGGTTTGGAAACGCTTCGGCCAGCAGAGCAACCGCGCCTGCCACTTGAGGAGTGGCAAAGCTGGTGCCGGAAAAAAGCGTTACAAATTGCTGGCCTCCAACGCTTTCGACAAAAATATCGCCGTCTTCGTAGACACAGCAAATCCGGTCTCCGCGTGCGGTGAGGTAGGACGCGGAGAAATCGCCAGCCAGGTTACTGAAATCGGAGATTTCGCCGTCCTCATCGACTGATCCCACGATGATCACATTGCCATTGCCTGCATTGACCGCATCGGCCGCGAAGGGATCGGGCTGATCTGGCGGGATGTCCGGGTTGGAGCCATCGCCCCCGTTGCCGGCGGCGATCACGACGACCACGCCCGCATCTGCGGCGCGGGTTATCGCGTCTTGCAGGCCGGGCGATGCGCCGCCGCCGCCCAGGCTCAGATTGATGACCGCAGCGCCCGATGCGATGGCGAGGTCTATCCCTTGGGCAATGTCGCTATCCGAGAACAGGCAGCCCAGAGAGGCATCTTGCGGCGTATCGGTGCCGCAGGTTCCCGGCAGGTCAGCGCGGATGGCAAGTATGTCCGCTTCGAATGCATTTCCCACGACGCCCGACCCGTTCAACCCGGCTGCAGCGACCAGAGCGACATTCGTGCCGTGGTCGTTTTCCGGATCAATGCCGCGATCGCCCGCCACATCGGCGGAATCCGGGTGGATACGCCCGGCAAATTCCGGGCTGTCGCTGTCGATGCCGGAATCGATGATGGCGATAGTCTGGCCTGCTCCTGTTGCCCCCTGTTCCCAGGCAACTTGCGCGCCGTGAAATTCGGGACCTTCCGAACGCCGCACCTCTGCGGTGTTGAAATTGGTCGGCGGGGGAGGTGGTGGCGGAGGAGGCGGAGGAGGGGGAGGAGGGGGAGGCGGAGGAGGGGGCGCTGGGGGTGGAGGCGATCAATCGGCGGAGCGCCGCTGCCGCCACCGCCGCCGCCGCATGCGCTCAATGCGGCGCACGCAATCGCGGCCACAACTGGTTTCCAGACAATCGGGGATTGAGGGTCGTGGACCGGGGGGCCGCAGTTCGGCGCGCGGTCTTTGGGCGCATCTGTATCAAGGCCAAGGAGGCTGTCGGACATAGTCAAGATCCTCTGCTTCCCCCTTAGGTGTCTTGTCGTAAACCCGCGATGAATGTTCTGACAAGCGATTCTACCTCGGTAATTTCCTCCAGATCGGCGGTGTTGCCAAAATGGCGATCCAGGCCTCCACCGATCATCAGGATCACGCTTGCCCCGCTGGATGCACGGGTCTAGCAGCAGCCGCACAACCTATCGGGCCCGTCGCAGCGGGCACCTTTGCGCGGAGTTGAGATGACCGACACACTGATCACCGAAATCGAGAGCGCGTGGGAAAACCGCGCAGATATCGCGCCGGGAAGCGAAGTGCGTCACGCGGTGCAGGACGCGCTGGCAATGCTCGACAACGGTGAGGCGCGGGTAGCCGAACCGGATGGGAATGGCAGCTGGCGGGTCAACCAGTGGCTCAAGAAGGCCGTGCTGCTCTCTTTCCGCCTGGCGGACAATCAGGTGATGGACGGCGCATCGGGGGGAGAGCCCGCATTCGATAAAGTGCCGCTCAAATTTGCTGGCTGGGGCGACAACCGTTTCCGTGACGCGGGCTTTCGCGTGGTGCCCGGCGCAGTCGTGAGGCGCGGGAGCTTTATCGGCAAAGGTGCGGTTGTGATGCCGAGTTTCGCCAACATAGGCTCCGATATTGACGAAACTCGGCATCACAACCG
>JBCBKF010000347.1:0-1984 GCA_038522255.1 Pseudomonadota bacterium | reverse complement strand
TTCCTTGCCGAACTGGCCATCGCTGGCTCACAGAAAAGCGTCAGCCGCATGGGTCGCTGGTGGGCGGCAGTGCCCAAGAACCGTTGGCCCGATGATGGCACGTTCGGAGAATTCGTCATGAAGCACTGGGAGCAGCCCTGGGGCGATCGCCGTCAGGAAATGGTGTTTATCGGCATTGGCCTTGATCAGCCCAAGATCACGGCGGCGCTCGAGGCCTGTCTGGTGCCTGAGACCGATTTCGTGCCCTTGGCGTGGGAGGATCTTGAAGATCCCTTCCCGCGCTGGGCTGAGCCAACGCCGATGCCGCAAGAGGCCTGAATGCGCTCCACCAAGGCGCTCGGATAGATATTGCCAACCCGCCCCGGCTCGCTCAAACAGCGGGCCAGAGAGGGATTCACAACCATGGCAACACTCACTTACCTGACCACCACGCATTTTGACTTTGGCGCGCTGGAATTGCTCCCCAAGGAGATGAAGCGCGCCGGGATCACCAAGCCGCTGATCGCCACCGATGCGGGGCTGGTCGCGGCTGGCCTGGTGGAGACGGTGATCGCAGCGATGGGCGATGGCTTTGCGCCCGCAGTATTTGATGGCACGCCGGGCAACCCGACCGAAGAAGCGGTCAAACTCGCGTTTGAGCAATACACTGCCGAAGGATGCGACGGGATCGTGGCGTTGGGCGGCGGCTCTTCGATGGACCTCGGCAAGGCGGTTGCGTTGCTGGCGAAGAGCGGCGGCCCGCTTGCCCAATACGATCCGCTGCAAGGTGGGGCAAAGCTGATCAAGGGCGTTGCGCCTTTGATCGCGGTCCCCACCACGTCGGGCACGGGCAGCGAGGTTTCGGTCGGCTTTGTGATTATCCTTGAAGACGGGCGCAAGATGACCTTTGCCAGCCCGCTCTTTGTCCCGCTTGCGGCGATTTGCGATCCCGAGCTTACCATGGGCCTGCCACCGATGATGACCGCGGCGACCGGGATGGATGCGATCACCCATTGCATCGAGGCATTCCTCACCCCGCAGGTCAACCCTCCGGCGGAAGGCGTCGCGCTCGATGGGCTGTGGCGCGGTTGGCAATATCTCCCGCGCGCGGTCAAGGATGGGTCGGACCGCGAAGCGCGCTGGCAGATGATGATGTGCTCAACCGAAGGCGCGATGGCGTTCATCAAGGGTCTGGGCGCGGTCCACGCGATGAGCCATGCCGCTGGCCGTATCCGCCGTTTAAACCCGCACCATGGCACGTTGAACGCGGTGTTCCTGCCCACGGTCCTGCGCTTCAACCAGGAGGTGTGCGAGGACAAATATGTCCGCCTGCGCGCCGCGATGGGGCTCGAGCCCGGTGCTGATCTGGCGCAGGCGATTGAGGGTATGAACGCAAGCATCGGCATCCCCTCTGGCCTTGCTGAAATGGGGATTGAGGAAAGCGATATCGCCGAAATGGTCACCTATGCGCAATCAGACCTCGCCGCGCTTTCCAACCCGCGCCGCGCAAACGCGGACGAATTCGAGGCGATGATTCGCGAGGCGATGTAGGCTGCGGCCCGGTAGGCTGCGGCCTGCGCAGGCGGGATGACGTGGACTGTTGACACAGTGGCCTCTACGCGCGGCATCATCGATCCCGAAGCTGTTCACGCGTCCACACGTCAAGCTTGTGCGAGCTCAGAAAATTCCTGACCTTTTGGTAGGTTAGCGGCGTGACCGCCTGCTCGATGCGCGCGTGACATGGCTGCTAAGCCAGCTCGGCCTGATCAGGTTTAACCATTGTGATGAAGGATGATTTCCGCTGAATTCTGCCGATTCCTGGCTGGTTTATGTCGGTATACTAACGGTTCACTAACCACTTCAGCCTAGTTGACCTAGGCATGAATACTAGGGGCGATCTCTTATTTCCGTTTGCCATGGTCGCGCGCGCACGCGTCCCGGCCAGAGCCGCGGTGCGTCACTTCGCACTGCGTCACCTTGCACTGCGTCACCTTGCAAAGCGTCG
>JBCBKF010000346.1:0-1991 GCA_038522255.1 Pseudomonadota bacterium | reverse complement strand
GATGCAGCTGTTTTATGTCGAGGAATTGAACCTCACCGAAATCGCCGCCGTGCTGGAGGTAAGCGTGCCGCGCGTCCACCAATTGCGAGCCAAGGCGCTGAAGGATCTGAAGAAGCTGATGGAAGCGGATGGCTGAGATGCGCGGCAGATGATGATTTGACACCGCAGTAATGGCTGCTAGCCGAAAGTTCTGGGGGCATCGGGGGAACATTCATCGCCTATGACATCAAACCGCCGCGCGTCGTCGGCCTGGCGGGGGCCATCCTTACCAGCCTGAACGGTGTCGTAGGATCGGGTATCTTTGCATTGCCAGCGCTGCTGTTTGCGGCGGCTGGCACGTTTTCTCCCATTGCGGTCCTCATCTTTGCTTGCCTGTATGGCAGTGTCCTGGCCGTCATCGCCAAGCTATCGACCGTTTTCCGGCAATCGGGCGGTGCGCAGCTTTACGCAGAGCACGCTTTTGGGCCTGCTGTCGGTTTTCAGGTCGGATGGTTCTCTCTGGCTGTGAACATGGCCGGAGCAGCGGCCAACTTTCATGTGCTCGTGTCCTACCTCGCGGCGATTTTCCCGTTCTTTGGTGATCCCCTGATCCGGCTGATGACAATCGCCGTTCTGATCCTCGCGTTCTCAGCCATCAGCATCAGTGGAGCGGCGCGATCGATTGGTGCCATTGCCATCGGGACTGTGCTGAAACTGTCGCCAATCCTCTTGCTGATTGTCGTTGGCCTTGCGCAAAACGGACTGCCCAGTGAAGTCGACTTGCCGCAGTTCAGTGAATTTGAATCCATAGCCTTGCTGCTGGCGTTCGCCTTTTCCGGCTGTGATGTGGCTGTCTACGCCGCCGGTGAGACCAAGGAACCGCGCAAGACGATGATGCGCGCCCTGATGATGAACCTTGCGGGTGTCGCGGTGTTCTATGCGTTGGTGCAGTTGGCCTATGCAGTGACCGCGCCCGACCCGTCACAGGTCGACATTCCGCTTGCCGCGATGGGAGAGAAACTGCTGGGCCCAACCGGCAGCCTACTGGTGAGCCTTGCGGCCATATTCTCGATCGCGACTTTCCAGATCAACGTCTTCTTTCTTGTCCCCCGCCTTGCCTACGGGATGGGCCGAAGGGGGCTGTTGCCGCACATTTTCGCCTATGTCTCCCCGCGTTTCCAATCGCCTGTAGTCGCGATTGCAGCTTTTGCCGGTTTTGTGGGCGCGTTGGCGCTTTCAGGTACATTTGAGCTGCTCGCGGTGCTTGTCGTCAGCGTTGAGCAATTAGGGTTCCTGGTCGTGATCGCCGCGCTGATCGTTATGTGGCAGCGCGGGGATGCGGGATTGCGCCAGAACATGGGCGCGCGCTGGCTTCTCATCATTCCGGTGGCGCTGGGCTATATCGCATGGCTCATGTCGCAGCTTTCGCCGATTTCGCTCGTGTATATGGCGATTATGGTGGGGATTGGCATCGCGCTGTATTTTCTGTCGCGCGGGGCGGCGGTCAAGCAGGAGGGCATCGACCTTCCCGAAACGCGCGCGCTTTAAGCATTTCGCCAAATACGAAAAAGGGGCCGGAAGTCTCTGCACCGGCCCCCTTTATCGCTGCCTGCTTGAGTAAAGCCCTTACGCGACGACGTTGTCTTTCTTGACCGTGATCACCTGCGGATAAGTGAATTCCTTGAGGCCTTCCTTGCCGTATTCCGCGCCAAAGCCTGATTGCTTGTGCCCGCCGAACGGAGCGAAGGGCGACAAGTGCATGAATTCGTTGATCCACACAGTGCCGGTTTCCAGCTTTTCCGCGATCTCGACGCCCTTCTCCGTATCGCCGGTCCACACAGCGCCAGCGAGGCCGTATTCGGACGCATTGGCACGCTCGATCACTTCGTCCTCGGTTGAGAACTTCATGAGCGGCATCACCGGACCGAACTGCTCTTCGGCGACGATCCGCGCGTCTTCGGGCGGGTTGTCGAGTATGGTCAGCGGCACGAAGTATCCGGTGCCCGAGGGAT
>JBCBKF010000345.1:0-1994 GCA_038522255.1 Pseudomonadota bacterium | reverse complement strand
CACGCGCCTTTCGATGCGGCGGACAGATTGGAGGATCGGGAAGCGGAAATACAGACCTGCCGGGTGCGTTTGCTCGACAATGGCGGTGTTGATCGTGCCGATTGGCTCACCGGTCTGAACGATAACGACCTGCTCTTCTTCATTGACAACAAACGCGCTCATCAAAAAACCAACCACAAGGACGCCGATCGCGATGAAGGCCAGGCGGTATTTGCTCCAAACACTGTCCATGATCACTGTCCTCCTTGCGGTGCGCTGGCTGCGGGGGCTGGAGGCGGGCTCGATCGGCGCCGGATTTCCGGCAGCGGCAGATAGGGCGTTACGCCTTCGGCTTCGACAATCGTTTTATCGGTCTGTGCAAGGACGCGCTCCATCGTCTCGTAATACAGGCGCTGGCGCGTGACACCGGGGGCAAGCCGATATTGCTCATAGACTTTGTCAAAGGCCTGCGCTTCACCTTCGGCCTGGGCGATGGTTTGCTGCGCATAACCTTGCGCCTGGTTGCGCGCGCGGTCAGCGTTTTGTTCGGCGACCGAGACATCGCGGAAAGCCTCGACCACCGCGCTGGGCGGGTCAGCCTTCGCGATTTCGACACCAACGACTTGAATGCCAGCGCGATAATTGTCGAGCGAGGTCTGCATGCGCTCACGTACAGATTGCTGGATTTCAGAGCGGCCCTGACCCGTGAAGGTTTCATCGAGGGTTTTTTCTGCAACCGAGGCGCGCATGGCTGCTTCGGCCACCTCATTCACGGTCTCTTCGGGCTCAGCCAGACGAAATTTGAAGTTTTCCAGATTGTTGATCCTCCAGCGCACGATGTAGCTGAGATCGACCAGGTTTTGATCGCCGGTTAGGATCAGTTTTTCGCTCGCGCCGCCCGGAATATTGACCGCGCGAACGCCTTCAACGTCTTCCACATCGACGCTCTGGATCGGGTACGGCAGCGTGAGATGCAAGCCTTGGTCGAGTGTTCCCGTGTAGCGGCCAAGCGTCTTGACCACAGCATTCTCACCCGGATCGATCACATGAACACCGGTCACAGCCCACCACGCCGCGATCGCGCCGATAATCAGGATCGGGGCCCAATTGCGACCACCGGGAAGCTCCGGTACGCGGAAATTGGGTCCACCCGGGCCGCCACCGCGGCGCGGGCCTTCAGGGCCACGGTTCTTGAAGATGTCTTCAATATTGGTTGGCCGACGATTGCGATCACCGCCGCCGCCGGGCAGCCAGGGATTGCGCGGGCCATCCTTGCCGCCATCGCCATCATCGCCAGGCTTATCCGATTTAGGAGCATCATCATTGTCTGATGAACCGCCAGCCCAGGGATTTTTCTTGCCAGCCATTGCCAGAGCCCCGAAGGCCCCGTTTCCAAGCTTGCCCATGTTGTGTTTCAAACCGTCCAAAATTCGTATAATTCCCTTATAGGAACGCAATTCTTGGAAAAACAGGGGTTGGTTGTGCGATTTTGATGGTAGACCCCGTGCGTCTCGCGCAATCCCGCCCTACATCCTTGCATGCTATGAGCGATCAGTCTTCTCCCGATTCAGATTTAAGCCCCGCGCAAGCCGAAACTCTGGTGCGCTCCGCTTTGGGTCCAGAGCTTGCCCACCGATTGCGATCGGCGCGACTGACCAAGGGTCGGCTTATCCTGGTGGCTGAAGCTGGCGATCTCTCGGCGGGAAAGCGGGTGGCGCTTGAAGCTGAGATCAAACTCGCAGCGACACGGATCGCTGATGTCAGCGAAGTCCATGTTGCCTTAACCGCAGAGCGCCGCCGCCGTCGCATTATCGCCATCGGATCGGGAAAAGGCGGCGTTGGCAAATCGACCGTCACAACGAACATCGCTGTTGCGCTTGCGCGCATGGGCCGGAAGGTCGGCGTGATCGATGGCGATATCTACGGCCCTTCGCAGCCCAAGCTGCTCGCGACCGAGGGTCAGCGGCCTGCGACGCAAGATGAGAAGCTCGTCGCTGTGGACAGCCCTTATGATG
>JBCBKF010000344.1:0-1995 GCA_038522255.1 Pseudomonadota bacterium | reverse complement strand
GGGGTGCAGCGGAGAGACGTGGTGGTTTTCCGCGACCGACCCGTTGCCGTTGAAACCCAGCTCAAGCAGGACAGCGTTGTCGATCGCCATTGCCAGCGCGCCATTGGCCACGCCCAGGATAAGGGCCGTTGCCGTGCCCCCTCCCGCAAGCGCCGCGATCACTCCAAAGCCGCCGGTAAAGAGCAACGCGACAACCATGTAGGCCACGAACAGGATGGTCCAGAAGATAAGGATCGACCATTGCTTCTTGTGCGTCAGTTTGAAGGACCGCAGGATCGCAGCAAACGGATTGAGCGTGTCTTCGAGCACCACCACCGGCATGCTCATCGACATTCGTGCGGCGAGATAGACCGAGACAAGCAGGATCGGCAGCACCGCGAGCACTCCGGCCAGCGCGCCCGCGCCCAGCAGCCCAGCAATAAGGGCGAAGGGCAGCGACACCACCACAGCGGCGATAAAGTAGAGCAAGAAAAACAGAACGAAGACCGCCAGCATGCTCGGCGTGATCTTGAAACCCGTTGTGATCGCCTCACCCACGGTTGGCCGCGCGCCGCCCATCATCGCAATCAGCGCGCCATAACCGGCAAACTGGACGATCATGGCGAGCCCGCTGACCATCAGGATCGGGACGAGGCTTTCCTGAAATTGCGCCAGCACCACTTCCGGGTCCGCGCCCGGCTCTGTCAGCGCGACGAAATCGGGCATCAGCAGATAGACCGCGACCGATGGCAGCAGCAGGAAGACAGCCGCGACAATCGCCAGCAGTTGAAAATTGTCTTTGATAAGCTCCATCGCCCGGCCCCAGGCGGTGTCCATACTGAAGTTCATGCCCGCTTCTAGCCCCCGTCGCAGCTTTGGCTCTTGATCTGCTGCATCAATGCCCCCACGCATGAGCGATGGCAACCCAAGCTTTGAACGCAAATCGGGATCCCGCTACGCCGGAATGGCGGTGCGAAAGCGAGCTCGTGCCCTATATTGACGCGCTGGCCGCGATGGAAGCGCGCAACACTGCTGTGCACGCGGGCACAGCGGCGGAGCAAATCTGGCTTTTGGAGCACCCTCCGGTTTACACCGCGGGCACAAGCGCAGACCCGGCCGAGCTGGTCGATGCGCGTTTTGACGTGGTGAAGGCCGGTCGCGGCGGGCGCTACACCTATCACGGGCCGGGCCAACGCGTCGCCTATCTGATGCTCAATCTGGCTCAGCGCGGCAAGGATGTGCGCTGCTTCGTCCACGCGATCGAAGGCTGGGTGATCGCAACGCTTGCCGATTTCGGGGTGGAGGCATGGGCGGTGGATGGCCGCGTGGGCATCTGGTGCCACGATATCGATGGGCGCGAGGCGAAGATCGGCGCGATCGGCGTGCGCGTGCGGCGCTGGGTGACGATGCATGGCGTCTCGGTCAATCTTGATCCGGATTTGTCGCATTTCAGCGGGATCGTGCCGTGCGGGATCGAGGAGTTCGGGGTCACCAGTCTTGCGCGGCTGGGCAAGCCGGTCACCGCTGCGCAGTGGGATGCAGCATTCATGGCCCGCGCACCGGGCTTTTTTGACACGCTTGAGAAGACGGGACGTGGTTTATGCAACGCATAGTGTTTGCAGCGTCTGTCGTCCTGCTGATGAGTGCGCTGGCGGCGTGCGGAGAGGCAACGCCCGAACCAGAGGAACAGGCGCCTGCCGAACAGGGCGGCGAGGTGTCCGGCGAAGTACTGGGCGGCACGATCAGCGATGCCATGCTGCCGCTGGAATCGCTGCAATCGCAATCGCCCCCGGCGGCCTCATCATCTCAGGGCGAAGCGGACGGGGGCGAAGCGGAGGATAATGCAGGCGAGGAGGGCGCTGCGCTGGCTGACCCGCAGGCCGAACCGCCATCGCAACCAGCGCCCGCTCGGTAAGCCTGTCGCCGTTGGTTCTACTCGGCGGCCTGCTTAGCTTCTTCTTCCAGCGTCGGGTAATCGATATAGCCCTCCGCCATCGGGAAGTACCAGCTGACCGG
>JBCBKF010000343.1:0-1995 GCA_038522255.1 Pseudomonadota bacterium | reverse complement strand
GTGCGTTCGGTGAGAACCAGCTGGCCCTCCTCAGCGCTGCCCAGATCGCTGATGCGAGCCGACTGGCGGATGCGCTTGTCGACGGGAGCGAGCCAGGCCTTGCCGCTGGCATCGATCTCAACCACTCCCAGCATCCCTTCGGTGCGCGCGGGCAGTTTCTTCATCGGATGCGCGATCCATCCGCTCTCTTTTTCTTCGGTGCGCGAGAGAACGCGGTCACCGCGCTTCAAGGCGGGTGCGCGGGCGCCGCCTTTCGCCTTCATCTCGCGCATGGTCAGGCGCGGCGGTTCTCCGGGCGCCTCGGGGTCCCAATTGTCGGGGATGGCAATCGCCTCGCCGTCTTCGATATCGACGACGCGCAGCACCGTCACCTTGGGCACGCCGCCCATGCGGTGATAGGCTGTCTTACGCCCGTCGATCAGCCCTTCTTCGGCCATGTCGCGAAGTAGGCGCTTGAGCGCGATCTTCTCCTGACCTTTGAGCCCGAAGGCGCGCGCGATTTCGCGCTTGCCTGCACTAGCCTCAGAGGTTTGGATGAATTCCAGCACCTGTTCGCGCGATGGCATGCCGGCGGGACGTCGGGGAAAGCGATTAGCCATGAAGCCACGCTATGAACCCGCAAGAAACGCGTGTCACGCACGCAAGGGCAAGCATTTGGGGACGAGCGCTCTTAATAGGCCCGCGCGACCAGAATCCGTTCAGTGGCGGGTGCGCCCGTAAAGATGCAAGGCCCGCTCGCCGCTTCCGCCCCGCGGGGCACGTTACGAATGGTGAGCTGCAGAGCTTTCAGCCTCTCCACGACCGCATCGAGCGCCTCGCCTGTGGGCTTTGACCATTCAACCTCGACCCAACCGGGATATTTTCCGCCGTCCTTGAAATGCGCCGCAACTTCGGCCCAGGTGGCCATGCCGCGCGTGATGTTGGCGTCACGACGTTCAGCCGCCTCGGCAAACAGGCTCGACTGAATGGTCTCAAGCAGGGCCGGGGCCGCATCCACAAATACGCCACGTTCGGGAAAATCGGTGGCGAGCTTGCCCGTCTCCGCATTCCACAGCGCGTCGCGGCGCAGCACGGCGAGCTTGCCGTTCTCCATGTCCCGCGGGCCGACCTCGATGATGACCGGCGCGCCCTTGCGCACCCAATCCCAGCGCTTGGCCGAGGCTTTACCCGGCGTCTTGTCGAGTAGCACTCTGAGCGGCTCGCCCATTGCGGTCTGCTCACAAAGGCTGGCACGCACGTCTTCGCAATAGGTGAGCAGCGCTTCGTCTTCGGGCTTGTCGCGCAGCATCGGCAGAATAACGATCTGGAACGGAGCGATCCGCGGCGGCACGCGCAGGCCATCATCATCACCATGCGTCATTATAACGCCGCCAATCATGCGGGTGGAGACGCCCCAGCTGGTTGTGTGGCAAAGCGTCTGAGTGCCTTCGCGGTCCTGATACTGAATGCCCGCAGCCTTCGCGAAATTGGTGCCGAGATAGTGCGAGGTGCCCGCTTGCAGCGCCTTGCCGTCCTGCATCATCGCTTCGATTGACCAGGTTTCAACAGCGCCGGGAAAGCGTTCATTCTCAGGTTTTTCGCCCGCAATCACAGGCAGCGCCATATCTTCCTCGGCGCAGTCGCGGTACATTTCTAGCGCGCGGTGGGTTTCCTCAAGCGCCTCTTCGCGCGTCGCATGCGCGGTGTGCCCTTCCTGCCAGAGAAACTCGCTGGTGCGCAGGAACATCCGGGTGCGCATTTCCCAGCGCACAACATTGGCCCATTGGTTGAGCATCAGCGGCAGATCGCGCCATGACTGCACCCAGCGCGCCATGGCGTCACCAATGATTGTTTCTGACGTCGGACGCACAACAAGCGGCTCTTCGAGCTTGGCTTCGGGATCGGGGATCAGCCCGCCCTCGCCATCTGCGATCAGACGGTGGTGCGTGACGACCGCCATTTCCTTGGCAAAGCCTTCGACATGATCGGCCGCTCGCCAATTTTGAGCGTGAGGCC
>JBCBKF010000342.1:0-2045 GCA_038522255.1 Pseudomonadota bacterium | reverse complement strand
GGCGCCCCAGATCATTGAGCGCGGTCAGCAGCGTGGCCGGGCTCATCGCTTCGCCGTTGAGCGAGACGCCATCGCCGCGCTCAAAGCCGATCTCGATATATTCCGGCGTTTCAGGCGCGCTTTCGGGATGGTCGGTGCGCGAATAGACATAATCGGGCGTCTCTTCCCACGGATCTTCGAGCACTTTGCCCTCGGACGAGGTGTGCAGGAGGTTCGCATCGGTCGAGAACGGCGCTTCGCCGCGCTTGTCGAGCGGGACGGCAATCTGGTGCGCTTCGGCCCAGGCGATGAGCGCGGTGCGGCTGGTCAGATCCCATTCGCGCCAGGGGGCGATGACGGTGATATCGGGGTCAAGTGCATAGGCGGAGAGCTCAAAGCGCACCTGATCATTGCCTTTGCCCGTCGCCCCATGCGCGATCGCGTCAGCGCCGGTTTCGTGCGCGATCTCAACCAGGCGCTTGGAGATTAGCGGGCGCGCGATCGAGGTGCCGAGCAGATAGTCGCCTCCATAGCGGGCATTGGCGCGCATCATCGGAAAGACGAAATCGCGCACGAATTCCTCGCGCAGGTCTTCGATGAAGATATGTTCGTCCGGAATGCCCATCGCGCGGGCCTTGTCGCGCGCAGGTTCAATCTCTTCGCCCTGGCCCAGATCGGCGGTGAAGGTGACCACCTCAGCCCCGCGCTCCACGCTTAGCCATTTGGCAATGACGGAGGTGTCGAGCCCTCCTGAATAGGCAAGGACGACTTTCTTTATCTGGGACACGTGCATTTCTCTCAAATTCAGGTGGAGGGCGGCTAGCAGTGAGGCGCTGTGACAGCAACGAAATCAACATCAATTCAGCGTAATTTCTTGTCCTGAGCAAAAGTGAACCCAATATTTTCTCAGGCTTGGCCAATTGGAAGGGAACGCAATGGCGACGATGTGGGGTAAAGCGCGCGAGCTGGCCGAGATGGCTCCGCCTGAGCGCAATCGCTGGGTGGATTTCCTGCGGGCGGTCTCCATCATGGCGGTCGTTATCGGTCACTGGCTCATGGCCGGGCTCTATGTCGACGAGTCCGGGGAGTTGCAGCGCGGGGATCTGCTGAGCGTTGCCAGCTGGGCGCATTGGCTCACATGGGTTTTCCAGGTCATGCCGGTCTTCTTTCTTGTCGGAGGCTACTCCAACTCAGTGAGCTGGGAGGCAAGCATCCGCAAGGCGCGGGCGCAGGATCGGCCAAGCCAAACGGGTGTCTACCGTGACTGGCTGGCAGCGCGGGTCCAGCGCCTGATCACGCCGACTTTCCCTGTTCTGGTGCTCTGGGCAGCCCTCGCAGTGATCATGACGCAGGTTGGCTTGCCGCGTGACCAGATCCGCGATGCGACCGAAGCTGCGCTTATTCCGGTCTGGTTCCTGGCGGTTTACTTGCTGGTGACCGCCTTCACCCCGCTGACCCATGCTGCGTGGAAGCGCTTTGGCTGGCTCAGCTTTGCGATCTACATCCCCGTCGCAATTGCGACCGACTGGCTGACCTTCTCGCAGGGCGTGCCTTGGGTGAACTTTACCAACTTTCTCTGGGTGTTTCTTGCGATCCACCAACTGGGCTATGCTTGGAGGGAAGGTCGATTTGGGCATGATGATGACACACGCTGGTTTGCCTGGGCGTGGTTTGCGGTAGGCCTTGGAGTGCTGGTTTCGATCACTGTCTATGGGTTTTACCCGGTTGCGATGGTTTCAGCGCCTGGCGGGTTTTCGAATTCACTGCCTCCGACGCTGGCGCTGTTTGCGCTGGGCGTGGCGCAAGTGGGCCTGGTACTGGCGCTGGAGCCGATGGGGCGCAAAATGCTCAGCAATATCGGCATCTGGACTGCAACCGTGCTGATGAACGGCATGATCATGACCGTCTATCTGTGGCACCTGACTGCCTTTGTGCTGGTGATGACGGTGTGCTGGCTGCTTCTGGGAGGCGCGGGTCTGGATTCGGTGCCGGGAAGTTCGGCCTGGTGGGTTTCGCGTCCGATGTGGTTTGCGATCTATATTCTGGCGCTCTTGCCCTTTATCGCG
>JBCBKF010000341.1:0-2067 GCA_038522255.1 Pseudomonadota bacterium | reverse complement strand
TCAACAGGCGCCGGGCAGATCGTTTCATGCTATCCTCGATAACGTCCGCCGCGCAGAACAGTTGGCGCTGGGTCTGCGCTCATCCGGGCCTGTCTGCGCTGGTCTGCGGCGTTCTCTCAGCGTTTGGCTTCCCGCCCATCCATGCATGGTGGTTGGCTCTCCCCGCTATCGCTGCCTTTGTGCTGATATGGCATGAAGCGCCCAACGCGCGATCAGCGGCGTGGCGTGGCTGGCTGTTTGGCTGGGCGCATTTGACGCTTGCGAACAATTGGATCGCGACAGCTTTTACCCATCAGGCGAAGATGCCGGAATTCCTCGGGTGGTTGGCCGTGCCGCTTTTGTGCGTTTACCTGGCGGCCTATCCCGCTCTCGCCGCTCTCGCGGCGCATTTGCTTGGCAAACGCGCGCCTCGATTGGCGCAGGTGGCCCTTTTTGCAGGAATGTGGATCGCATTTGAATGGCTGCGGGCAACGGCCCTGACCGGCTATCCCTGGCCTCCGCTCGGGTTGGTTGTTTTGGGAGGCTGGACATCGCCGGGCCTCGCTGTGCTCCTTCCGTATCTTGGCACTTACGCGCTTTCCGGGCTCGTTATCATAGTGGCGGGGCTCTTAAGTATCCTGGCGTGCAGCGGGCGGTGGCTATGGACTGCGGCGCTTGTCGTGATCGTTGCCGTCGTGATGCACTTTCCCGACATCGGTTCATGGGACAATGACACCAAGACCCGCTTCACGCTGGTTCAGCCGTATATCCCGCAAGATGAAATCAATGACGGGTCCAAATTCGAGGAGCAATTTCAGCGCATCGCACGCCTTACCGCCCCCGAAAGCGACAAATCGCGCGTCGTCCTGTGGCCTGAAAGCGCAATCCCTGACTTTCTCGAAGATGGATACCCGCAGCGTTACTATAACCAGATGAACGCGATCAATCCGCTCACTCAACAGGGCGATCCGGATTTTGCGCGGCGACGCATTGGCGATGTGATCGGGGACAAATCCACTTTGCTGACAGGCGTGGTCAATCTTGACATCGACGTGGTTGATGGGCGCCGGCGGGCCGTTAGCGCTCGCAATTCGGTGCTGGCGTTGAACGGGGAAGGCTCGATCACGCATCACTATGCCAAGGCGCATCTGGTGCCTTACGGCGAATATCTGCCGATGCGCTCCATCCTCGAGCCGCTTGGTCTTTCACGGCTGGTGGCTGGCACGATTGACTACCTGCCAGGTCCCGGCCCGCGCACGTTGGACCTTGGCCCTCACGGCAAGGTGGGGGTCCAAATCTGTTACGAGATCGTCTTTTCAGGCCAAGTGGTCGACCGCGCGGACCGGCCTGGCTTCATCTTCAATCCGTCAAATGATGGCTGGTTTGGATCCTGGGGGCCGCCGCAACATCTGGCGCAGGCGCGAATGCGTGCGATCGAAGAGGGGCTGCCTGTTCTGCGCTCGACCACGACCGGGATCAGCGCGGTGATTGATGCCAATGGATCCGTGCGCCAGCACGTCCCGATGGGTGAAGCAGCCGCACTGGAGGGGTTTATTCCGCCGGCCCATCCTCCCACGCCGTTTGCGCGGTTGGGCAACGCATTGCCGCTGGCATGGGCGGTACTGCTGATTTTCCTTGGGCTGGCGCTTCCAAGACTGCTTGCGCTTCGGGCATCGCGCAGCTACGGCGCTGGCCAGACATAAAGGTTTCCTTATATCTGCATAAGGGCCGCTGATACGGATAAGCAATCGGGAGTCCCCATGCGCCAAGAATACCTGTTCACCTCGGAAAGCGTTTCCGAAGGGCACCCCGATAAAGTCTCCGACCAGATCTCCGACGCCATTGTTGACCTCATGCTCGCTAAGGATCCTGAAGCGCGGGTCGCCTGCGAGACCATGACGACGACGCAGCGTGTTGTCTTGTCCGGCGAAATTCGCTGCAAGCCGATGTACGACACCAGCCGCGAAGATTGGAAGTACAACAATTACTGGGCACCGGGCGCGCGCGACGAGATCGAGAGCGCGGTGCGTCGGACGGTCGCCGAAATCGGATATGAGCAGGATGGCTTCCACTGGGAAACGCTGACCT
>JBCBKF010000340.1:0-2093 GCA_038522255.1 Pseudomonadota bacterium | reverse complement strand
GCTGCGGGCCAGTGGCTGGCCAAAACTGCCCCGACTTTTCAGCGAGATACATCAGAATCGCGCCTGATTCGAACACCGCCTGGTCAGCCTCGCGATCGAAAATCGCCGGGATCTTGTTGTTGGGGCTGATCTTGAGGAAGTCGGGCGCGAACTGCTCGTCCTTCATGATGTTGACAGTGTGTGTGGTGTAGGGCGTGCCCACTTCCTCCAGCAGGATTGAGACCTTACGGCCGTTGGGCGTGGACCACGTGTAGAAATCGATCATCGCGAGCTTCCTCCTGCGGACAATGCGCGCATCGGCGGGCGGGATCGATCGATCGGCCCCCGGACGCACGTGAGAGTGCACCCGCCATAGCAAGGGTGAGCGTTGACGGCAAAACGGGGCTGAAGGCAAGGAGCCCGCAGCTTAAGCGCTCAGGTCCGCCTTGAGGCGGAACCTGTGCGGCTCGCATACTCATAGGACTGGGTGTTTACGCCGCCGCTTTGCCGTTATCACCGGCGTTTTGGGACGGCTCACGCGGCCACGCCTCTTATCGGCCTCATCGCTGGGTTCGCCCGGCGCGGGCTCCATGCGATCCACCAGCGCCTTCAGTTCATCGCGCAGGTGCGCCAGTTCGCCGTCGCTCAGCTCCGTGTGGCACACAACTGCGTTTTGCGCCCGCGAGGCCTCACGCTCCAACGCGATCCCACGGTCGGTCAGCGCCACATGCACCACGCGCCGGTCCACCGCGTCGCGCTCGCGGGTCACAAACCCGCTTTCCTCAAGGCGGTCGAGCAGCGGGCTGATCGCGTTCGCCGACAGGTTGAGGCGCTCGGCGATGTCTTTGCCAGCAAGCGGATGGTTCTGCCACAACGTCAGCATGACCAGATATTGCGGATAGGTCAGCCCAATGTCCTGCAGCAGCGGTCGGTAAGACCGGGTCACCGCGTTGGTCGCCGCGTAGAGCGCGAAGCAGAGTTGATCATCCAATCGCAAGCGCTTCGGACGAGGCATGGCGTGTTCCTTTTTGGGTATCGCGAGACCGGCAGCGCAGCCCGCACCTCATGTAACTGGTTACGTGAAGTAAAATCGACAAGATCCGCGCGGCGCCCGGATCAAAAAGGCATGAATAATCTACGTATTGAGCATTATATGCCGAAACGCCCTACCGGCTCGGCTCGCAGGCTCCGTTCATTGCGGTCAAGCGCCCGCACCCCATCCGTGTCACTAAAGTCCAGGCATTTCAAGCTGTTGACGCCCACGATCGCCGCCGAACGTTTTGAGCAGCTGCGGAATTTGCTTTTTGACCTTGAAAAACCCGGCGGTGGCATGCGGCCAAATCTGGTCATCATAAGCGTGGCGGTAATGGCGCACCGGCATCTGCGCATCGTTGAAAGCGCGAGCGTGCGTGGTCAGTTCATCGCGCACCGGGCCGACGGGAGCGTAGGGCGCGATGATCTGCCGGGCCCCGCAGGCCTTGGCGTGGTCGATCAACGCGGCATAATTGGTGATGACGCTTGCGGCATAACCCGTCTGAGCCTTCACGCGCTGATGCGTGTCAGCGAGCGCACCGGTCACAAAGTCTCTCACCTGCGCACCGATCGTTTCGGGGCTGCGCGCCTCCAGCCGGTCCAGCAGGGCAACGCCGCACAGCTTCCACCGCTTCCAGGGCAGCGCCTCAAGGCCAAGGTCGTCCTCATGCAGAACGAGCAACGCTGGTTCGTCTGAAGGCAGCGGATCGGTCATCGGGATCATGCTGCGCGGCGGGTTTTCCTCGCCATCAAGGGGGGCAGGGTTTTCCGCCAACTGCCCGCGCGGGTTGAAGCGTCCCAACGTGTACTTCTCGATGTTGCTCGCACGCGCCACGTAGTTCTTGCCGCGCGTATGCAGCCCGGCAACCCAGCGCCACGAACACGTGTTGGAGGCCGCATCACCATCCAGCAAATGGCGGTAGAAGAAGTCGGCGCCCAGCTGCCAGGGAAGCTCCAACGTGAATATCCAGATCGACGCGAACCACATGCGCGCGTGGTTGTGCAGATAGCCGGTCTCGACGAGTTCGTGCGCCCAGGCATCGAAGGCGTCGATCCCGGTCTTCCCTTCGATCGCCGCTTGG
>JBCBKF010000339.1:0-2148 GCA_038522255.1 Pseudomonadota bacterium | reverse complement strand
GGCATATTCAACGACGGGGCGCTTGATCAGGCTGGGGTGCTGGACCAGCAGTGCGACAGCCGTGTGACCGGCTTCGGCGCTTGCCTTTTCGTCATCGGAAAGCTTGCGAAAGGTGGTGCCGCGTTTGTTGAGCACAACGCCAAGGCCTTTTTCGGCGATCCACATCTCAAGCTTTGCGGCACCCGCGCCTTCCTTCTTGTAGTCGTGGAAAGCGTAGTCGACGCCGCTCTGGTCGAGCCACTTTTTCGCTTTCTTGACGGTGTCGCAATTGGCGATGCCGTAAAGGTGGAGGGTCACGATCTGGCCGGATCCTTGGATTTGGGAGGAGACGAAGGCGAAACTGTGCTGAACGCAAAGGACCAGATGGTCGAAGGGCTGCGAATCAGGCCATGAATGCTGGGCGCGGCGTGCATACTCGATGCTCTAGCGTGCTTGCGGCAGGGAGGACAGGGGGCTCAAGCGCCGGCGCGCGCAGGATGCGCCGGGCGTAAGTTAACCCTTCCTACAGAGTTCGCCCTTAGCTCCTGAGGGCTAGGAGTAACCATGCCAAAGACGATCCGCCCCGCCCTGTCAGCGCTTGCCGCCATCGGCATCGCCGCTGCGCCCGCTGCGGCGCACGCCAAGACCCGCGCGAGCGAAAGCAAGGTCTACACCGCAGGCGCCAACGGTTCTACCAGCGCAGCCAGGTCAGCGCCCGGGCGAGGCAAGGCCGCCAAGGGTGAGAAGCTGAACGGTAACGCCGGCTTCTTCGCCGGTTTCATGGTGGGTCTGTGGACTTCGGGTGTCATCGCAATCATCGCGAACACCGATGATGATGGTGGCCGTCAGTCGCCGGGCACGTGATCGCCGAGAGGTCAGTCAACAGACCTGGTTAGTAGGACGTGCTCGCTTAGCCATGGCCATGCGCGTCCGCAATCGCAACTGCCAGGGCATCGGCCGCATCCGCTCCGGCAAGCGTAACGCCGGGAAGCAGCACTTTCACCATCGCGGCAACCTGCGCCTTGTCCGCGCCACCACTGCCAACCACTGATTGCTTGACCCGGCGCGCCGCGTGTTCGTGCACTGCCACACCTGCGCGACCGCAAGCAGCCAGAACCGCGCCGCGTGCCTGCGCCAATTTTAGCGTCGATTGCGCATTCTTGTTGACGAAAACCTCCTCGCACGCCGCGCGATCGGGCGCGTGGGCAGCGATCACCGCAGCAATCCCGGACTGCAATTCGGCGAGCCTTTCAGCAATGGGCGCCTTGGCGTTCGTGGGTAGCTGGCCATTGGCAATGTGCGACAGGCGCGAGCCTTGCACCCGCACCACGCCCCAGCCCGTGCAACTGAGCGAGGGATCAAGGCCGAGAATCACCATGCCGAGCCTTAGAGACCCACCAACAGGCCGACCCGCCATAGAAAGGCCAGCAGGAACGCCGCTCCCAAAGTCAGCGCCAAGGCCCAGGCGGTCCACGTCAGCGCGTGGCTCCCTTACAGGCTTTCAGCCACCGCATCGGGGATCTCGTAATTGCCCCACACGGTCTGCACGTCATCGTCATCTTCGAGCGCGTCGATCAGCTTCAAAAGCGTGCCCGCGCCCTTTTCGTCCATTTCGACAGAAAGGTTGGGCTTCCATGCCAGCTTGACTTCCTTCGCCTCGCCCAGCGAACCTTCAAGAGCCGAAGACACTTCGTGCAGGTCTTCTGCTGCCGTCCAGATCTCATGGCCGTCTTCAGAGGATGAAATGTCTTGCGCACCTGCTTCCAAAGCGGCTTCGAGCACTTTTTCCTCATCGCCGGCCTCGGTGCCGTATTCAATATAGCCGAGCCGTTCGAAGCCATGCGCGACCGACCCTTCGGTGCCCAGATTGCCACCGTTCTTCGAAAACGCGGTGCGCACGGCAGTGGCGGTACGATTGCGGTTGTCGGTCAGAGCTTCGACGATGATCGCGCTGCCGCCCGGGCCATAGCCTTCATAGCGCACCTCTTCGTAGTTCTCGTCATCTCCGCTCGTCGCCTTGTCGATCGCGCGCTGGATATTGTCCTTGGGCATGGATTGCGACTTGGCGGTATTCACCGCGAGGCGCAGGCGCGGGTTCATGTCAGGATCGGGCGCGCCCATCTTGGCGGCCACGGTGATCTCGCGGCTGAGTTTGGAAAACAGGTTGGA
>JBCBKF010000338.1:0-2160 GCA_038522255.1 Pseudomonadota bacterium | reverse complement strand
GACCGTGCGACTGATGCCGCCCACATAGGTCTCATCCTTTTCGATAATCGCGACCCGCTTGCCTTGCTTGGTCAGGAGGTAACCTGCGGTCAGTCCGGCTGGACCTGCGCCAATGATAGCAACGTCTACGTCAAGAATTCCTGGCCGATTTGTCGAGTCGGTCATTAAAGCCCCCGGTGCATTTGCGATCGCGCCGTGCGCGACCGTTTCACAAGCGGAGTGAAGGAAATTGGTTAGCGACCGGTAAATAGGCCCGCTTAACGGGCCTCCTGCGGCAAAAAGGAGCCCGATGATGGCGCTCGCGCCTGCGTAAAGGGCGCCTGCAGGCCGGCGGGCGGGAGGAACTCCCTCCGGCGCAAGAATGCTTAGCGCTCCAGCAGCCCCGGCGCCTGCAGCCGCGCGACCAGACGCGCGAAATCTCGAAGAGCGAACGTATCGTCGAACGCGACACCGTAATCGTGCTCCCGCCGCCAACGCACCTTGGCGCGCACTTCGGCAAATTCGGGCACCGGCTCAAGCGTGTCGATCCGCAAATTCTGCTCAATCGCCAGCAAGCCGTCGCATTCAAAGCGCGCGCCCTGTTGCGAGAGGTTCAGGACCATTCCCTCCAAGCTCTGCGTCAGAGTGGAAATCCGGATCGGGAAGCACACGCCCAGGCGCAGTCCGCGCTTGGGATAATCCCCGGCCTGCGAGATAAGGCGCTCGACATCGATCGCCTGAGTGAAGCGAAAGCCGACCTCGTTGTCGCGTTCCCACACCACTTCGATGCCGTGGGACCCGCCGCCCGGCATGTGCAGTTCGTGGGGCGAACCAGACGGAAGCGCGTGAAACAGGCGCACACTCACCCCTGTCTCGCTGACGTCGCGAATGACGCAGATGAATTCGCCGCTGGGAGAAACGAGCTTGGCGGCGCGGATCAGCAAAGTGTAGCGCGGGGCCTGGCGGGCGTCCTCTGGCTGATCGGTTGCTCCGGTTTGGGCAGTGTCGGCCTGACCCGTATTGGTTTGGCCAGTATCGCTTTGGTGACCCTGCATTGATTGCGGATCGCGAGCCATTGCATCGATGGGTTCCATCGCATCGGGCACAAGGGCCGCGTATTCAGAAATGACAGATGCGTCTTTCGTGGTCATTCTGGCGTCGACGTCGCTCGCTTTGTCGCTGCAATTGCGAACGCGGCCGACCCTCCTTGATTCTTGGCCTGTGAACGCGAGGCTTAGGCGAATCCCGGTTAACCCTCAGATAATGCGCCCTCCGTACTGGCCCGTTGCGCTCGCAAGCGCGGGCTTCAGGCTGGTGCGTGCTCAAATGTCTGAACACAGGTCATCCCGCGCGATTCCCGGAAACCCGTCACGGGGAAAGCTCCCACCATAACCCACGAGTGCGCCTCCACTGCGGTGACGGCGTCCTCAGTCCTGGCGACGCCGAAATGGACGGAAAACCCGATCTTCAGCAATCGCAGGCACACGGCAACCACCAGAGCCTGGGCAAGGCAATTCGACTTCCAGGGGGTGAAGCGCGCGACCGCCTCTATAATGACGCCGATACGCCTCGCGCGCGCACCATTACGCTCGGCCTCGGGCGTGAGCACGCTCGCTTTCTCTGCCTCGTCTGGCTCAGTGGAAGGCGCGCCGAACAGCGGGGCGTAAAGGCGAAACGGCAAAACCAGAACCGCCCCTCGCGCGGCACCCAAGGCAACGTATAGCACCGGCACGCTCAACGCCTGCCGCCATGTCGCGCGCGCCGCCCATTTGCCTGCCTTTTGCCAGAAAGTGCGCTCTTCGTTCATGCTCATACCTGAATGCGTGTTTGTACGCGGCGAGAGTCCTGCGATAGGCGATCACGCGGCGAATGGCGACAGGTGAGCAAACGAAGGTATCGCCGACGAATGCGATCGCACAAAGTGGAGGGAAATGGTGCTGCTGGAGAGAATTGAACTCTCGGCCTCACCCTTACCAAGGGTGCGCTCTACCACTGAGCTACAGCAGCGCCGATAGAGCGCGCGCCTATCTATGCGAGCGCGTCGGTTGTCAAGCCGCGCTGCGTGCGTTTTTACAGGTCAGCGCTTTGTTGCTTGAGAGCATCGCCGCAAAACGGCAATAGGTTTCCTATGACGCAAGAGCGCAGCAACAAAATATCGCAGGGGACAACGCGCGAAGAGCG
>JBCBKF010000337.1:0-2168 GCA_038522255.1 Pseudomonadota bacterium | reverse complement strand
TTTGGCGCGGCGCGATCCGTCTGGCGGTAGACGAATTTTTCGTGCTCGGTGCCGATGCGCCACTGGGCCTTCGGCTTTTCGCCTTCGATCATCGGCGCCACTAGGTCGGCAAGGCCCTCAATAATGGGCTCTGGTTCGCCCGTGGTCTGACGTGTGCTCATATGGACCTTCCCATTCTGCGCGCCCGCCCTAGAAAAACCAGTGCGCGCTGGGAAGCGTAGTTTCGGTTTGCCTCTGCGAAGTCACTCTACGTTTGACCAATCGCCGCTCACCACCATCCACACGCTGAGCGCTGAGATAGCGGCGGTTTCGCCGCGCAGGATGCGCGGGCCAAGGCTGATGGCGCGCGCCTGGGGGTGAGCGCGGATAAGTGCGCGCTCGGCATCGTCAAAGCCGCCTTCGGGGCCGATCAGGAGCGCGGCAGGGCCGGATGCGGCGCAAAAGGCGCTGGCCGCTGGTTCGCCCCCTTCCTCATCGGCAAAAAACAGCGTGCGATCCCCGGGCCAGTCGCGCAGCAGTGCGTCAAGCTTCACCGGTTCGCCAAGGTCAGGAAGTGCGGTGCGCGCGCATTGCTCGGCCGCCTCGATGGTCAGGGTGCGTGCGCGGTCCATGTTGAGTTTGTCCGCCACGCATCGACGGGTAACCACGGGCTGGATCTGCGCCGCGCCCAATTCGCTCGCCTTTTCAAGCACGAGGTCAAACCGGTCTTTCTTGAGCAGGGCCGGGCACAGCCACAGATCGGGCACTTCTTCGCGCGGGCGCAGACGTTCTGCCAAGGTGAGAACGACCCGCCGTTTGTCCACACTCGCCACCTTGCTCGCCCATTCGCCGGTCAGGTCGTCGCACAAGATCACCGCATCGCCGGGGGCAACGCGCATCACCTTGCCCAGATAATGCGCCTGCTGCCCATCAAGCGTGACGGTGAGCCCTTCGCCAAGCGCAGTGGCGACGAACAGGCGCGGGGCGCTCTTGGGTGGCCAGGCGGGAGTGGCGGGCATGGCTTCCCCCTAGTCGCGCGCGGCGCTAGAGAGCAAGGCCATGAGCGCTCGGATCGCCCAAAGCTATATCGCCCTCGTTTTCCTAGGCCTTGGCGGGTGGGCCTTGTTTGGCCCGGGCAGCGTCATCGATTTGGGCTTTACCGAGCTCTATCGTGAGAACACCTTCACCACGCGCTTCATCATGGCCTGTTTTGGCGCGCAGGCAGGGCTGTTTGGTGCGATGGCGCTGATCGTGACGTGGACCGCGCGCGGGTTTCTTGCTTTCGCCGTGCTTCTTTTGCCGTTCTTCTGGTTCAACTACCACTATCACTACGTTTTGCCGGTCCTGACGCCCTATGGAATGATCGATTTTGCGGGTAATCTGACAATGCTGATAGCTGCCCTTGTCGGGTGGAGAGCGGCACGGCGCGAGGGGGCTGCGGCATGACAGAACAGATCGTCCCCGACACAGAACACAGATCGCTGATAGAGCGCCTGCCGCAAGTGCCGCGTGACCTTGCGCAGCTGGCGCGGTTTGATCGGCCGATCGGGTGGTGGCTGCTGTTCTGGCCGTGTGTCTTTGGCGTGTGGCTGAGCGGGCAGGGGCTACAACTGGGGTGGCTTGCCTGGTTCCTGGTCGGCGCGGTGGCGATGCGCGGGGCGGGGTGCGTTTATAACGATATCGTTGATGCTGATCTCGATGCCCGCGTTGCGCGCACGGCGGCGCGCCCTGTGGCGAGCGGGCGGGTGTCAAAGAAACTTGCCGCAGCCTGGCTTGCAAGCCTGTGCCTCATCGGCCTTATCGTGCTGTTGCAATTGCGCTGGGAGGCGCAGCTGGTTGCGCTCGCCAGCCTTGCGCTGGTTGCCGCTTATCCGTTCATGAAGCGCATCACCTGGTGGCCGCAAGCCTGGCTGGGGATGGTGTTCAATTGGGGGCTGCTCGTCGGGTGGAGCCAGATCGGTCTTGCCGCCTTTGGCAATCAGCACTGGGACGCGGTGGCCGCGCTCTATGCAGGCTGCGTCACCTGGGTGATCGGCTATGACACGATCTATGCGCTGCAGGACCGCGAGGATGACGCGCTGGTCGGTATTCGCAGCTCGGCTTTACGCATGGGGGCTCTGGTCCATGCTGGCATTGCCGGTTTCTATGCTGCGACGATTGCGCTGTGGTCTCTGGGCATCTGGCTCTAT
>JBCBKF010000336.1:0-2175 GCA_038522255.1 Pseudomonadota bacterium | reverse complement strand
GCCCACATAAAGCGGATTGTTCTTCGAGCGCCGACACAGGATCTGGACCGTGCGGTCCACTTCGGGCCCGCGACCGATCAGCGGATCGACCTTGCCAGCCTCCGCCTTGGCGTTAAGGTTGACGGTGAACTGGTCGAGCGCGGTTTCCTTCTTGTTCGCATCACCCTTCGACTTTTCGCCCGCATCATCGCCGCCGTCATCCTGGCCCTGAGGGGTCTTGCTTTCGATCTGCTTGCCGCCCTTGCCGATGCCGTGGCTGATATAGCTGACAGCGTCGAGGCGGCTCATGTCCTGCTGCTGCAGGAAATACACCGCGTAGCTGTCGCGTTCGGAAAACAGCGCTACCAGCACATTGGCACCTGTCACCGTGTCCTTGCCCGAGGACTGGACATGCAAGATGGCGCGCTGGATCACCCGCTGAAAGCCAGCGGTCGGTTGCGGGTCGGCGTTGTCTTCGGTCTTCAGTGACTGGTATTCATGGTCAAGATACTGCTTCACCACATCACCCAGTTCAGCCAGGTCCACCCCGCACGCGCCCATCACCTGCGCAGCGTCTTCATCATCGATCAGCGCGAGAAGCAGGTGCTCAAGCGTGGCGTATTCGTGGCGACGTTGCGAGGCATTGCTGAGCGCGTTGTGGAGGGTGCGTTCGAGATTCTGAGCAAAACTGGGCATGAAAAAGCCTTATGGCAGGGCGGTGAAGGCTCCACGAGGCGGAGCATAGGGAGAGGTATGGAAAAGATATGGGGGCCGGGTGCGAAATTGCGAATCCGGTTCTGACGCGGACGCGGGATTCATGACGTGGACCCTCCGAAGAGCGCATCTGCCGCGGCGCGGTGCGCGCTGGCTCTGGCGCGGTGTGCACGCACGCGGGCGAGTTCAGCTTCGAGAAGCGCTGCGCGCACGTCCAGTTCACCTTGCGAGTAAGGGTCAAGGTCTTCCCGGCCAAGCTGGTGGGCCGCGTCTTCGGCGGCGTCTCGTGAGAGACTCGGGCGCTCTTCGTCATCCATTGCCAGTGCAGCATCCAAGCGCAGCCGCTTGCTGTCAATCCATCACAGAGCTATTCGCCCTTGCAAATCTTTAACTGTATCCGCAATCGATCATTCGGCGATCAGGCGAGGGGGCTTCAAGGCTGATGGGTGACGCTAATTCTCTGAAAAATCTGCCAGAGGTGATGGCAGCAATCGGTTTCGCGACACCAGGCGGGCCGGAGGTTCTCGCGCTTGATTCCATGCCCCTGCCGGCGCTGGGCGAAGACGATGTGTTGATCCGGGTCGCTTATGCCGGGGTGAACCGTCCCGATTGCCTTCAGCGCGCAGGGGCCTATCCCCCGCCGCCGGGCGCATCGCCCCTACTCGGGCTCGAGGTTGCGGGCGAGATCGTTGCGACCGGATCTGCGGTCCCTTCGACGATGCTTGGCACGCGGGTGGCCGCGCTCACTCCGGGCGGAGGCTATGCTGAGTATTGCAGTGCGCCCTGGCGTCACTGCTTGCCGGTGCCCGATGGCATGGCGCTGAAGACGGCAGCGGCTCTGCCCGAAACCCTCTTCACCGTGTGGCACAACGTTTTTGAGCGCGGGCTGGCGCGCGATGGTGAATGTTTGCTGGTTCACGGAGGGACAAGCGGTATCGGCACGATGGCGATCATGCTTGCCAAGGCGTTCGAGATGACAGTGATTACGACCTGCGGCGACGAAGCGAAATGCGAAGCCGCGCGCCAGGTCGGTGCGGACCTGGCCATCAATTACCGCGAGGCCGACTTTGTCGAGGAGGTGAAAACTTTCACCGCAGGCAAGGGAGTCGACGTCGTGCTCGACATGGTCTCCGGGGATTACGTACCGCGCAATCTGCAATGCCTGGCTGATGATGGGCGACATGTCACGATTGCGGTTCTGGGAGGTGCAAAGGCGGAACTGTTCATCCCGCTCATCATGATGAAGCGCCTGACCCTGACCGGATCGACCCTGCGCCCGCGAAGCGATGCGTTCAAGGCGGCGCTGGCCGATGAGATTGCACAGCACGCCTGGCCGCTGTTTACCGGCGGCCAACTTGCACCCGTGATGGATCAGACCTTCGCGCTGAGCGAGGCCGCCGCCGCTCATGCACGCATGGAGGCAGGCGCGCATATCGGCAAGATCGTGCTCGAAGTTTCGCAGCGCTGAGGCGGTTTGTGGGT
>JBCBKF010000335.1:0-2201 GCA_038522255.1 Pseudomonadota bacterium | reverse complement strand
GATGTTCAAAGTGTAGGCGACCTGGCCTTCGCTATCGATAAGCCAATCTCTGTCAAACCCGGCGCTGGCCGCAGCGCTCATTTTCTTCACTTTGAACTTCTCAAGATTGACCCGAAACAGGTGTGGGCGGCCATGGTCAAACTGGTATCCCCGCCGTGAACCCGCGCCATCGTGGGCCAGTTCGAGCCCTCCAAAAAAGCCGAAGTATTCTCCGTCAATTTCGCGCACGCCGTATTGGCCAAGGATCACATCGACGTATCTCTTGACATTGCTAAAGACAATGCCGCCCTCCAAACCCGGCGTGATCGGGATCACGCGGCCGATTTCAAACTCAAATTTGTCCGTCGTAAAGCCATAGCCAAGGTCTTCGGTCTGGCTTGAGGTAACGAACAGTCGGTCTTCCCCAACCCAGCGCATGCTGCGGATTTTCATGCCTTCTACCGCGATAATCTGCAAAGGCGTTGTCTGATCCTGGATCGCGAGAAGAACGCGTTTGCCCCTCATCGTGGTCAGCACAGCGATACGATCGCCTGAGGGAGAAATTGCGGACATCTCAACATCAGGCAGCTTGCCGTATTCAGACAATGGGACCGGCGGTGCCGCTTGGACTGGCGCGGCCAAAGCCGCAGCCCAAAAAAGGCACGAGGTAAGAAAATCGAACAAGCGGTTATTCATACCACACCATAGTTACCAAGAATGACCACAAGGACTAGGGATTAGCTTCCCTACTTTCGTGCAATTTTAGTTACACGCCATGTATTTTCTTGACCATAGGGGTATTTGCGAAACCGCCAATGAACCCCTGTGTGCGCGCTACCATGGCACGGCCCAAACCCGAAACGTTCGACAAGCTGAAAACCGTCGCGGACAATCGCCGTGCGCCTGCCGATTGTCGAGGCGAGCGAAGCCTCGCGCCGCGCGGTGGATGAAGCGCTGGAATTTGCTGGCCTGGTGTAAGCACCGCGCCCGGTTCCCCGCGCGTTCAGTCCGGCGGGTTGTAAGCCTCCACCCAGCGCACCGCGTTCTCGAGCATTTGCTGGCGTGTGACGGAAAGCGAAAGCCAGTGGTCCTCGCCCTCAAGGGTGACGAACTCATACTGTTTGTCCGCATCCTTGAGCTTTTCGGCCATCTTGGCTGAGTGACTGTAAGGCACGACGGTATCTTCCTTACCATGGATCAGCATGATCGGCGCGTCGGCCTCATGCGCTCTTTTCAGCGGCGAAACTTCATTCCAAAGATCAGGATCCCCCAACTGTTCGCGAAGAGCGGTCCGGGTCGTACGCTCTTTGCCGCTGGCGAGGAAATCCTCTTCATACATGTCACGCAGATCGCTCACCGGCGCGACGGCGACCGCGCATTTGTAAAGGCCTTGTTGGATCGTCACCCCAGCAAGCGCGGCGTAACCGCCGTATGAAGCGCCAACGATGCACGCGCGATCCGGATCAACAATACCGGCTTTGGCAAGCGCGGCGAGCCCATCGGACTTGTCGGTCTGCATCTTGCGGCCCCACTCGCCATAGCCGGCGCGTTGAAAGGTTGCGCCGCGATTGGTGCTGCCGCGAAAATTGGGCTGGAAGACGGCGTAGCCGCGCGAGGCAAAGGCCTGAGCCCACCAATCGAACCTTTCGGAATCTTCGCCGGCTGGCCCGCCATGCGGTAACATGACAACCGGCAAGTTCGTAGGCCCCTTGGTGCCGGGCGGAAGGGTCAAGATGCCGTCCATCTCAAGACCGTCAGACGCGGTATACTCGAAGGTTGAAATGGGCCCGACAGCATCTGGTCCGATTGCGGAACGCGAATAGGCGATTGGATTTCCAAGGTTGGTTTCGAGATTGACCGCGTAATAAGTGCCGGAATCGCCGGTGCCGCTGGTGCGCACGATGACATCGCTTAGATCACTGGTCCAATCGGAGATCCACGCATCGTAAGAGGCGAAGGCTTTACGTACGCGTTCGGCTTTTGTCTGGAGCGATTTGTCAGCGAAGAAGTGGCGCTCGGCCTCATCCTCGCCGGTTGTATACCCCATCAACGTGCCGGTTTGGCGGTTCCAAAACAGGTTGTTGAAAGACGTGTCATCGAGAAACGGGCGCGGCTCGCCTCCCGCTTGGCCGATTTCCCACCAATAGGTGCGATCTTCGCCGCGTTCAGTGTAAATGGCGCTGGACCCATCGGAGCTAATGCCGATCAGACGGTCTGATCGG
>JBCBKF010000334.1:0-2209 GCA_038522255.1 Pseudomonadota bacterium | reverse complement strand
GTCGCGCGCGGTGTCATCGCCTCGCCATTCCCCCTCAATTGCATCGACGCGCTTGGCTTGCGCCATGATTGCATCGCCGATGATATCCTTGGTGGTATCCGCACCCTGCCCGCAGGCGGTGAGGGCCAAAGCACCCAAGGCCACAATCATCGTTTTCTTCATGGTCGCTTCCTCCGCAACCTATGGCTCAGCTCGCCTTCTTGAACAGCAAGGTCATGCGATTGCTTTCACCAATGGCAAGATATTCCGCGCGCTTGGGATCGTCCTCACCGGTTGCGAGCACCGGGGGCAACGTCCAAACGCCGTTTTCCCAATTGGCGGGGTCCTTGGGATTGGCATTGAGATCGCTTTCAGCAGCCAGTTCAAAGCCATTTGCTTCGAAGATTGCAACCACGTCTTCCTTGCGCATATAGCCGCGCTGGCGGGCGCCGTAATCATCATAGCTCGCGCCTTCGGGAGCCATGTGCTGGACGACGCCGACCATGCCATCATCCTTAAGCATCATGCGCGCCGCTTTGAGCACGTCATCGGCGTTGTTGCCAATATTTAGCCCGTGCATCGAACGGAAGATCAGCACGCGGTCGACCGTCCCGGCGAGCTCTTCGGGCATTTCGTCGGTTTCGAACGCGGTGACCTCGCTGGCCTCTACGCCCATCATGTCTGCAACGCCGGATTTGAAACGCTCGGTCCAGCCCTTGGCTCGCGCTTCGCGGGCGCGGGTTGAATATTCACGCGCATCGCTGTCGGCGTTGAATGCGATATATTGGCCAGCGGGCATCAGATAGGGTGCGAGCACGCGCGTGTACCAGCCGCCGCCGGGGCCGAATTCGGCGACCGTCATGGTCGGCTCGACACCGAAGAAACCGAGCGTTTCGACCGGGCGGCGATATTGGTCGCGCTTGCCATCATCTCCGCGCTTGTCGCTGGCGAGGACCTCTTCAAGGCTCGGCGCGGCGCCTTCGGTGTGGCCGTCGGCGAAAGCCGGGGTGACGAGCGCGGCGCTGGCGGCCAGAGCGGCAAGCGGGGCGAGCAGAAGTGACTTGTGCATGGATAGGGGTCCTCTCTCATTGGATCAGCGATGATGCTGTGTTTGTCCTGACAAAGGGACACGGCTATGACAAGTTTTCCGTACTGCGCCCTCTGGCCATTGCGACGGTTCTTCCTATCTCGACCCCAAAGGAGATCAGACCATGGAACAGGCTATCATCGCAGGCGGCTGCTTCTGGTGCACCGAAGCGGTTTTTAAAGACGTCATCGGCGTAAGCGAGGTCGAGAGCGGCTATATTGGCGGCGACAGCGCCAACCCGACCTATCGCGAAGTATGCTCGGGGCGCACCGGCCATGCCGAGGGCATCCGCGTCACCTTCGATCCGGCAGTAATCAGCATCGCCGAGATTTATGACGTGTTCCTGGGCACGCACGACCCGACCCAATTGAACCGTCAGGGCAATGACGTGGGCACGCAATACCGCTCAGCGATCTTCCCGCTCACAAGCGAGCAGGGCGAGGAGGCCAAGGCCGCAATCGGTCGCTGGAACGCGGAAAATGGCAAGATGGCGGTGACCACGATCGAAGGGCTCGATGATGGCGCGCAAACCAAGCCGTGGTACCCGGCCGAGGACTATCACCAGGAATATTGGGACGGCGAAGGCCAGCGAAATCCGTATTGTCAGGCCACAATCCCGCCCAAGATCATGAAGCTGAGGAAGAGCTTTCAGAAATATGTGAAAGAGGGCGCCTAGAGCGAGATTGCGGCGCGTATCGCGGCGCGCGGTATTCTGATCGGCTCTGTGCGAGTGGCCACGGGAAAGCCCGTATGTTCCACTCGCACACAAAGGTCCCAATCCCTCGTCCTGAGGTCAAACCGCCCGATTTCAGGCAGTTTCCCACTCTGTAGCTCACCGTAGATCGCGCCCTCGATTGGAATGTAGACCAGATAGGAGGTATGCGCTTCCCCACGTTCGCTGGTGGGCAGATAGCGGCGCGCGCTATCATCGGTGAAAGGTCCAAAGGCAGGAAACCACGCAGCCTCGTCGAACGGACACGCCGATGCTCCTGCATAGAGCGCGTTTAACTCTGCCGAGTTCAGATTGCGCTCAGTGCGAAATCGCAGGACGACATAGCCCATATCCTTGCGTGAATGACTGATATGGGAGGGCAATTGATTTGCCATCTCCGCGACTACGAATTGATGCTCGCCTAAGTCAGG
>JBCBKF010000333.1:0-2214 GCA_038522255.1 Pseudomonadota bacterium | reverse complement strand
GAGATAGGTTGCGCGCGCCGCTTCGAGGCCGGACTTGCGCTCAATCGTCACCGCATCGCCAACCGTGTCCAGAAAGCCCATCCAGGCTGATGCCGCCATCTTGCCGCCTTCGACGGGTCCGTGTTCCTTGAAGAAGGCTTCGAAGTGCGAAGGCGCGAAAAACAGTTCGGGCTTGGGCCCGGGCATTTGCGCGCCGTTGCCAAAAGTGCTGCCGCGCTCTTCGATATGGGTGGCGCCCACGAGGCAGGAATACTTGAGGTTGTCGCCATAGTGGTGGTGCAGGCTCGCCAAGAGCTTGCCATTGCCGGCGAAGTCGACCGTCACTGTGGGGACGTTCTCAAGGGCAGCGAGGTCATCATACGCGACCACCTCGTCATAGAGCCCAGTGCTCTCCACAAATGCGACATTGCCCGCTGATGTAAGCCCGATGCGCTTTACATCCGGCGAGCTTTGCTTGGCGACGCTGGCAAGGCCCATGGCGGTCTTGGACGAAGCGCTCGTCATCACGACCTGCCCTGCCCCAAACCACTCATGGCCGCGCATGAAGTATTCAATAATAAAGCCGGTCTTGAACAGCGGGCCGTAGATCATGCGCTCCGCCTCACGCGCAGGGTCATGCTCGGGGTCTGCGGCAAGGCGCGTGTAGCTGTTGTAGACAGGGCTCATCGGCTGGCGATACTCGGTCATGTCGATAAAGCCGCCCGGATGCACCTTGCCCGGCACCACGTCGAGATGCGTGCCCATGGGCAGATAGCCGTACACGCGCTCGCCCACATCGATGGCGTCCGAGTTGCTCTCGACCACCACGGCGTGGCCCCACATCGGGACGATACCCAGTCCTTCGGGCGCGTCGGGCGCGTTTGTCTGGGGCGGAAAGAAATTCCAGTACATGAACCCATCGCCCACCACGGCATAGGTGATGTTGTTGGCGGTGACCGAAAAGTTCTCCACCTTCAGCCGCACCGCGCCCTCGGCAAGCGGGGTGGCCTCAGCTTCCACCAAAGTGGCGTTGTCGAGCGCGTCCTTGCGCACATGAACTTGCTGAAGCGTCATTTGGGGCATCCTCCTGTTTATGGCAGGAGACCTAACCCATCACGGCTCACTAGCCCAGCGGGTTTTGGCGATCGAGGGACTCTGCTCGCAGGTCGCCATCCAGGCGCACAGATGATCGCATTGCGCAAGGCCCACTTCGCCCTGCGGCGTGAGCTGAAGCCCGCGCAGCACCGGGTAGAGGAACACATCAGCGAGCGTGAACACCCCATCACGCACCCACGCGCCATCGAGCGCCATCTCAGCTTCGACAAAGCCCAGAGCACGGCTGATATTGGGAAGCGCGCGATCAATCCTCTCGCGGTCCAGATCAAATCCGGCCACGCGGTGCATGATCCAGGGCATCACCAGGCCATGCTCGAACAGGGGAAAGAGGTAATTGTTCGCGACCGCGATCCACTTGTCCATAATCGCACGGGCCGCCGGATCAAGCGGTTGTAGCGCAGCATCGTTGTGCGCATTGTCGATGTAGTTTGTGATCGCAACGCTTTCAATCAGCTCGAGCCCGTCAATCTCTACCACAGGGACCTTGCTGAACGGATGGCGATTATCCGGACTGTTGGCGGGAGTGGCGATCACCTCGTGGACCACGCCCGCTTCCTCGCACACGATCTCAACGATGCGAGTATAGGTCGAAATGACCGTGCCATAGATGCGGGCCTGCGCCATCTCAGCCAACGCGCCGGGCCAACAGCGCCGCGCGGGTCAATTTCCGAAGGCTTGAAGACGCTTCGAGAAAACGCTCATACGCGCAACGCAGACTGATCGCATGGCGGCAATGTCAGCCTCGCCCACCATTTCTCCGCGCGCTTTCAAGGCAGCGTTAACGGGCTTGCCGGTCTTTCCCTCGTAAAGTCCTGTGAACCACCCAACCGCCACGCTCAGGCCGAGCACAGCCGAGGGGTCCGCGTTCTCCCCGAGGCTGCCGAGCGTGTAGGACGCCCACAGCACACAGTCGAGATCCTGCGCGGGCGTTGTGACGGTGTTCACGCTCTGGCTGTCGGTTTGCACGTGCAGCGCCGCGTTCATTGGGGCAGCCGCCAATGCGCTGCAGACCAACCCGGCAAGAGCAATCCGGCGCATCATCACACCCGCATCGGCATCAGCACGTAGAGCGCAGGCGATGCTTCGTCTTGGCGGATCAGTGTGGGCGCACCAGCATCG
>JBCBKF010000332.1:0-2218 GCA_038522255.1 Pseudomonadota bacterium | reverse complement strand
ATATCTTTGACGGACTTCGGTTCGTCTTCGTCTTTGATGGAGGAAAGTTCGCCATACTTCGTATAGCTGGCGGGCGCTTTTTCACCGAGGGCGCGGATGCGCTCAGCGATGCCGTCGATCGCCTCGTACATGTTTGAGTAGTGCGCCTCCGTCATTTCGTGGACGCTGACGAAGGCTGGACCGGTAACGTTCCAATGAACGCCCTGGGTCTTGATAAAGATCATGTAAGTATCGGCGAGCACCGTACCGAGCGCCTTGGCAATTGCCGTGCGGTCCTCGGGCTTGATGCCAGTTTTGCGACCAAATTCGGGTGTGGAAACGGTCATGGCTTGGGCAGTCATAGGTAATCCTTTGCGTTAGAGTTCTTAGGAGGGATCGGCAGCGTCTTCGACATCGTCAGCCGCGTCTTCGGCGGCATCGCCGATCGCATCGGCGGCGTCATCCACTGCGTCTGAGCCGTCCTCGACGCGGGGCTCGACCACGTTGTCAATGTCTTCGGCGACCTCTTCGGCGGGGCCGTCATTGGCGTCGCAGGCGGCCAAAGAAAGGGCGCCGACGGCAAACAGTGAAGCGAAAATTGTTCTCATTCTGGGTGCTCCTTTGTTGCACACCAGATCAACGCCCGGTCGTGTCACTGGTTGCAGTTCAAATGGAAAAAGTACCCAGGCGGCGATGACTCACAGTGCCGGAGAGTGATGCGCCGTCGATGGTCAGTCGCCCTTCGCGGTGTTCGATCACGTTGCAGCTTGGCGGTGATTGGCGGAGCCGCGTTGAAAGTGTGCCTGCGGTGATCGCCAGATATCTTCCGGCATGGTCTCCGCGTTCTTCAACCGTCGGCGCATGAACGTGGCCCGACAGAACGAGCGATGCAGGGGCGCGCTGCATCAGTTTGTCGGCGGCGTCTCCGCGCTTCGTTTTCGTTTTGAGCGGGGTACCGGGCGGTGAAACGAAGGGATGGTGGCAGACCACGGCGGTGTAAAGAGACTTCGACGCGATGTGCGTGAGCTGATCAAGATCTACGACCCCCTCGGCCCAGTTGCTGCGCGCTTGCCAGCCTCTCGCCGTATTGAGTCCGTTGAACAGCCACCGGTCAACTTCGAGCGGGCCGCGCATGTCCTCGAACGTCTCCTCGAAACGATCAAAAGGAGATGTGACCCGCTCGACCATGTTCAGGAGCGGCGTGTCGTGGTTACCGGGAACAACAAGCGTGGGGCGGCTGAACCCATCAATCCATTCGCGGGCTGCTGCGAATTCAGACCGTTTGCCACGTTGAGTGAGATCGCCACAAATGATGAGGGCATCTGGTTCGCTTGACTCGATGACGGATCCCGCAAGCGCGAGCGCGCCTCGATCTTCGACACCAAAGTGGATATCCGACAGCTGAACAATTTTCATGCGGCGGCTCGAATGGTCCTGACAAGGATGTCCCCTGACACGATTTCAAGCTGCACGTCGCTGCCGACGTCTTGGGGTTCTCCGTCCACCAGCGCATTAAAACAAGTACCGCCCCGCCGGCTGAAACGAACATGTGTGGCTTTCCTGAACGTCACACCCTCTGCAGTGCGCCAGTCATTGATCAGCGCGCTGAAGCTTGTCGAAGCCAGGCCGGTGAGTGTGTCGGGGTCAATCAAACCGACGTCGAAGTCATTTCCGTCGAGCGTTTCGGGCAAAAAGGCGGCCGCGGCTGTGGCGTTCAAGGTTTCGGCATCAATTTGAGCGTCAATCACCGTATCCAAAGTCAGGGCCTTGTTTTCAACGGCGGTGCGGGCCGCCTTAATCGGTGCTCCGTCTCGCAACGCCTCTCGAGCCTCAGCGAGGTTCGTTAAGGGGCCAAGCATAAGCGCGACAAAAAAATCGCAGTTGCCAACGCGCCCATAGACAATTGGCTCTGGCAAGGTGCTGGAGAGAGCCCGGTCTAAGGCAACTTGCCAAGACAGGTCGTCGCCATGGATCCGCCGATGAACAAGGTTCATGGTGCCGCCAGGCAATGGTAGGACTGCTGCGCCTGTGCCTTTCACATGGGAGAGTGACGCACTGACGGTTCCGTCGCCGCCCCAGACAACCAACGTGTCATCTTTGCTGAGCGCGAGTGAAGAGAGCGCTTCGCGCAAGCCACTTCCCTCGCACGTGATGAGACGGGTCAGGTCGCCGCCAAGATGCTTGCGCAACGCGGCTTCCGCACCATCGGGCACGCCGCCAGAGGCGATGTTGATCAAAC
>JBCBKF010000331.1:0-2230 GCA_038522255.1 Pseudomonadota bacterium | reverse complement strand
TTCGATCACAACGCAGCCATCACCAATTTCGTGATTGCGCCGCTTTCGCTGCTGTCGGGCACGTTCTACACAATTGAGAACCTGGCGCCTGCCTTCCAGACGGTGAGCCGCGCAAACCCGTTCTTCTACGTGATCTCGGGCTTTCGATACGGCTTTTTGGGGCAGAGCGATATTGGTGATGCGGGCGATGTGATGATCGCCGGCATCGGCATCGGCGTCTTCAACGCCTTGATCGCGCTTGGCGTCTACGCGCTCCTCAAGAGCGGGTGGAAGCTGAAGAGTTGAGCGGTGATATGCCCTTAGTGGGCAGACCCGCTCAGTGCGTCAGCGAGCGGCGCATGCGGTAGCGGCCATCGCTGAATTGCTCGAACAATTGCGGCAAGGTGGGGTGATCCACCGGTCCGCCATCGCTGTCGAGCACAAGGTTTTGCTGGCTCACATAGGCGACGTAACTGGACTCATCGTTTTCAGCGAGGAGATGATAGAATGGCTGATCGCGCCGGGGCCGGATATCTTCGGGGATCGACTGATACCATTCCTCGCTGTTCGCAAAGACGGGATCGATGTCGAACACCACGCCGCGAAAATCAAACAGCCGGTGGCGGACAACATCACCAATGCCAAAGCGGCTGCGGATCTGGCGCGGGGCGTTGATCGTGCGCCCGGCATGACTCGAGAAGAATTCGGCGCGTTCCATAGTCCTAAAGATATGGCCGTTGAGCGGCGCAAAACAAGTCGCAAGCGTCGGTGGGATCAAGATATGCCCGCCTTTTGCGGCCAAAGGGCAACATGATGCGCACTTTACGCGCAGTTGGGGCTTGGCAAGGTGGAAGGCCTGCGCTAACCGGCCCGCTCCCTGGACGCGGCCACACGCGCGTGCCCTGTTTTCAAGCGCGCCATTCAGTCTCAGGGCCTTGCGGAGAGATGCCGGAGTGGTCGAACGGGGCGGTCTCGAAAACCGTTGTGCTTTCACGAGTACCCAGGGTTCGAATCCCTGTCTCTCCGCCATTTTATCAGCAATGACATCGGGCTGGTAAGCTTTGTCCCGCTGCACGAGCGCTAGCATCCTTGCAGCACGCGGGTCTTGTCGCTGGCTGATTGGGGATTGGGAAGGGGTGGTGTTGGCCTTCCCGAACAAAACCATCCACATCACTCAATCACGCAAGATCGGACCCTACTTCG
The DNA here is from genome assembly GCA_038522255.1 of Pseudomonadota bacterium. GTDB lineage: Bacteria > Pseudomonadota > Alphaproteobacteria > Sphingomonadales > Sphingomonadaceae > Erythrobacter. Next base: position 1,048 of record JBCBKF010000331.1, on the reverse strand, counting down.
CCCGAACCTGTGTCTGGAACGGAGCGATGATCGACACAAGGATGGTCGCTGCCGAGCCGGTCTTATCGATCGGGATCGACACTGTATCAATCTGACACGGCTCACAGGGATCGAGCATCGCGCGCGGATAACGGTATTATTCAAAATGCTGATTTGTAGGAATATAATCTCGATTACTAAGCAGTTTGGATGCAATCGATAGGCGGGACCCGATTGACTCTCCGGTGCACAAGACTAACGTTTTGTTAACAACGCTGGGGAGCGAATCACGAATTCCGCAAAAGTCGGCCGGTCCTTTTTCAGGGCCGCCCGTGGTGGTGAAACTCCTCGGCCTGAAGGCACTTTTTGCACCCGGGGGGGGCTATTGCGATGAATTGGCTGCGCATGTCAGCGCTGTTTGGCGCGTTAGGTTGGGCAATAATAGGGGCGCAGGCCGCTATCGCTCAAAGCCTAGACGATGCGGAGAGCTTCGATCTTGTCTTGAGCGGTGCTGTCACGGAGCAATGCGCTCTGGGGGCCATCTCCGATATCGATTTTGGCAATCTTGAGCGGCGCGGACTTGCGGCTCAGTCTGACGTTGCTTTTTATTGCAATGTTCCTTTCACGATGCGGGTGCAAGGTGCCCACGGCGCGCTTACGCACACCACGATGCCCGCTGGCCAGGGTCCATATACGGGCGCTGTCGAGTATTCGATGGGCATCTCCATGCCCCTGCGCAACCCATCGCGGCGTGTGGTTGATCGCACCTTCAGTTCCCGGGCTCTGCAAGCTGGCGGCGTGGTCAGCAGCAACGGAGCGATCGCGACCGAAGGAATGCGGCTGTCGATCGCCCTGTCGCCTCACGCCGGGCCGGCGGGCCTTCTGGCTGGCGATTACTCGGAGACCATCACGATAACAGTTTCCCCGCTTTAGAGGGGGAAGGGCTTCGGGCGATCAGACCCTTAGATCGCTCAGCGCTCATATGACGGGAAGCCATAAGGGGTGAAGCTCGAATTGGAGAAAATTATGCGAATTTCTAAAAGTACTTTGCTCACGCTCTCGAGCGTAG
>JBCBKF010000330.1:0-2231 GCA_038522255.1 Pseudomonadota bacterium | reverse complement strand
CCGTAGAGTCCGCGAAGCGAGAGCGCGACGTCCGGCAGAAGAAGGCTCGCGACGATCCAGCCGCCGATCAGGCCGAGCGTGCCGGCGACGAGCGCGAGAAGTGCGGCGCGGTGGTAAAGCCGATTTGGTTGTTGACCACGATATGGATCGTGCCGCCGGTGCGGTGACCGCGCAGGCCCGACAGACCAAAGCATTCGGCCACAACGCCCTGACCCGCAAAGGCCGCATCGCCATGGAGCAGGATCGGCAGGCAGGTTATGCGATCCATATCCTTGTTCTGGTCCTGCTTGGCGCGGGCCTTGCCCAGCACCACCGGGTTCACCGCCTCGAGGTGGCTGGGGTTTGCCGTAAGCGACAGGTGCACCGAGTTGCCATCGAACTCACGATCCGAGGAGGCGCCGAGGTGGTACTTTACGTCGCCAGAGCCATCGACGTCTTCGGGCTTGAAGCTGCCGCCCTGAAACTCGTTGAAGATAGCGCGATAGGGCTTGGCCATCACGTTGGCCAGCACGGACAGCCGACCGCGGTGGGGCATGCCGATCACGATGTCTTTGACGCCCAGGCCACCACCACGTTTGATGATCTGTTCCATCGCGGGAACCAAGCTTTCGCCGCCATCAAGGCCGAAGCGTTTGGTGCCCATGTATTTGACATGGAAGAATTTTTCGAAGCCTTCCGCTTCGACCAGCTTGTTCAGGATGGCCTTGCGCCCTTCGCGGGTAAAGGCGATCTCTTTGCCGTAGCCTTCGATCCGTTCTTTCAGCCAGCCCGCTTCCTGCGGGTTCGAAATGTGCATGTATTGCAGCGCGAAGGTGCCGCAATAGGTGCGTTTGACGATCTCGACGATCTGGCGCATCGACGCGATGTCGAGGCCTAGCACCTTGTCGATGAAGATCGGGCGATCCATGTCGGCCTCGGTGAAGCCGTAGGATTTTGGATCAAGCTCGGGGTGGGGCGTCTGATCGCGCATGCCCAGCGGATCGAGATCGGCCACCAGATGCCCCCGGATCCGGTAGGCACGGATCAGCATCAGCGCGCGGATGCTGTCGAGCACCGCCTGCTTGATCTGGTCGTCGTTCACCTCGACGCCCTTTTCCGCCGCTTTGGCTTTGATCTTGTCGCCGGCTTTCTTTTCGGCGCCCGGCCCGAGATCGCCCCACTGGCCATCCAGCGCGGCGGTCAGTTCGTCGTTAGGTTGGGGCGGCCAGTCGGTGCGGGCCCAGCTTGGGCCCTCGGCCTCACGCTTGGCGTCAATCTCGGTATCGCCCAACTGCCGGAAAAAGCTTTGCCAGGCCTCGTCGACGGCATTCGGATCCTCGGCATACCGCGCGTAGAGCTGTTCAAGGTACTCTGCGTTGTGCCCCTGCATGAAGGACGAGGCATGGAAGATGTCGTTGGGGGATTGTTCGGTCATTGGGTTTCCCTCACTCGGGCTGTTTCTGAGAGATGTGGACGATTGCCTCGGGAGCTGCGTCAAAAATCGAAAGGTCAAATTCACGACCCATATAGGGCAACTCGATATCTGCAGATGTGTACAGATCTCTAAGTTCTGCTTGGTCAAAATCCGATGTCATAATTGTTGTTTCCTGCGCCTCTCCGAACACGGTATTGACGCCGGTTCGATTGGACTGGGGCACATTCTCTGGCCACTGTTCAGCAAAGCCCGGAACAGCCTGGAATACCGCAACAATGACATCGGGTCCTGAGAGAACGCAGTATCCCCTCCCAAGACTGACACCTAGGACAGCTAGACGATATGGTCCTTGTGCGTAATTCGGTTGATCCGGCGGCAATGCCGAGTTGCCCAGTATTGATGCGCTCGTGAATGAGGCATTCGCGATCATGTATCCAAGTTGCTGTCCGCGATCTTCAGAGTTCGCCATGCGGCTGAGAGCTTCGTCGGTTAAGAACGAGAAATCTCGTGCGAACACTGCCCAGAACATGAGGTCCGCGGTTGCAGCAGGAGAGTCGCCCTCAAGCCATCCCAACTCAGCAAGTCGTCTGCCGACTTCGTCGCGCGTTTGCCCGAGATCCTTGCAGAGGTCGAAAGTATCGTGAAGCACTTGCGCCGACGCCAGAACTTTCGACGGAAGAGTTGTTTCCACTAGGGCGCAGCAAGCAAGTGCGGCAATCGCCCGGCGGCACCGCCCGGCAGCCCCCGACCGCCCCCCCGCGCGGCGGCTGTTCCCCCACCTGCGTTCGGGGGCTGCCCTCAGCGCTATGTCGCGCCG
>JBCBKF010000329.1:0-2236 GCA_038522255.1 Pseudomonadota bacterium | reverse complement strand
CAAAACCATGGCCGCTCCCGTTTGCGTCATCATCGGGCACGACATGGAGTTCTACGAGCACCTGCCCCGCCTCTTCCCGCACACCGATGCCAAGAGCTGGTTCACCGGCGATGATGCGGCAATCGAAGAAACCGCCTTCCGCAATGGCACGCTGCAGGGCGGTTATCTGATCATGGCCGCGCGCGCGTTAGGCCTGGATTGCGGGCCCATGTCAGGGTTTGACAAAGACGGGGTCACGAAGGCGTTCTTCGACGGCACCAAAATCAAGGCGAACTTCCTGTGCAATCTTGGGTACGGCGACCCTGAGAGCATCTTTGAACGTTCGCCGCGCTTCGCATTCGACGAGATCGCGCAAATCGTGTGACCCGCGTAGGGTCTCGTGATGCGAGGATGCAACGCAGGCCCACCTCCGGCCATCCAGATTGAGCCCACGATGATCTTGATCGCCGGATCGACCTGACCATGCTCGTCCTCGCGCTCGATACTTGCTTTCAGGCATGCTCGGTCGCGCTGGCCGCAGGTCAGCTGTCGTCCGACCCTGAAGCCCCGAACACTCTACAACAAGACACGGGGCAACGAGGCCTAGGGCAACGAGACCCAGAGCTACAAAACACCGCGCAAAGCGTTCTCGCCCACCGCTTCACCGCCATGACAACGGGCCACGCTGAAGCGCTGATCGGAATGATCGACGCGACGCTGAACGAGGCCGGGCATAAGCTTGCAGATGTCGACCGGATTGCCGTCACCCATGGACCAGGCTCGTTTACGGGCACGCGGGTAGGGCTTTCGGCTGCGCGCGCGTTCAAGCTGGTCCTGGGCTGCGAAATCGTGGCCCTGGACAGTCTGGCGGTGATGGCGGCGACGGCGGCCCGCATCGGTGATCGCGATGACCCGGCCCATGCGATCGCGCTCGATGCCCGTCGCGGGATGGTGCACTGGCGCCTCTGCGGACCTCACGCCACCACGCAACTGCTCACGTGCGAGCAGGCACTCGAAACCCTGGAACCCTTGCCAACCCCTTTGATCGCCGGCTCCGGCGGGGCGCTCCTGCGCGAAATAGCCACGAAACGCAACTTCACCGTGCGCACCACGCAACCTGAACTCCTGCCCGACGCATTTGACCTTGCAATCGCGGCGTTTGCTCTGCATCCAGAGCCTGCGGCACCCGCGCCCGTCTATGCCCGGCCTCCCGATGCCAAGCCTCAGGACGCCAAGCGGTTGATCCGCCGCGGCTGAAGAAGGTCCGTGAAGGCCATGAGCGATAAATTCGATGCCCGCCAAGTGAGCCTGCTGTGGGCCGGCGCGGAGCGTGCCGATGAATTGGCACCTCTCCATGCCGCGTTGTTTCCCGATCAGCCCTGGGACGTCTTTTCATTCGCTGAAACGCTGGCCCATCCAGGCTCCACCGCGTTCATCGCGCAGGTGGGTATGGCGCCCAAGCAGACGGTCGGCTTCATCGTCGGGCAACTGGCTGCCGACGAGGCTGAGATCCTGACCCTCGGGGTCGCGCCAGAGTTGCAGCGCCGCGGTATCGGGATGATGCTCGTGGAAGCGTTGCTGCGCGCCTCAAAACGGGCGGAGGTCCGCAAGCTCTTCCTCGAAGTGGCCGCCGACAATCAAGCCGCGCTCGGCCTGTACGCGGCAGCAAAATTCACCGAATTCAACCGCCGCGCCGCCTACTATAAACGCGGCGATGGCGAAGCGATCGATGCTCTGCAGCTCTCACGCACGCTGTAGCGCTGCCAATCATCGACGCGACCGTTCACGCCTCGCCATTGCGCCCCAAGTTTGTCTTCAGGGGCGATTGAAATCATCTTCGGTCGGTTTTGCGGGTCTCCTTTGCTGATCCCGATCAATCGGCCGATGACCAGCCTGTAGCGGTCCCAAGCGACCCGCCTGCTTGCGCACGAGCTCCCATGGCTTTGCCGTCCCGCCCCGCCTTGAAGGCCACCGCGCGCCTGGCAGCGTTTCTGGCCCTGACGTTGCCTTTGATGCCTGTGCAGGCGTTGTTGAAGCGCCTCGCGCGACCTAGGGCGAGCACCCGCCCGCGCTCGCACACGGGTGGCGAGGACAAACCGCCGGTCCCCTGGCACGCAGCGTTTCCCCATTGGTACCATCGGCAGGTCTGCCGCTTACTCGGCATCCACGTCCATGTCGATGGCAACGTGGCGCGCGATGGCCCGGTGTTGCTCATCTCAAACCACATCTCCTGGCTTGACATCATCGTGCTGTCGGC
>JBCBKF010000328.1:0-2238 GCA_038522255.1 Pseudomonadota bacterium | reverse complement strand
ATCGCGCTCAAGCCCTGCAAGCTCACGTCCAGCTCCTCGTTGACGATCACGTAGTCGTACTCATGCCAGTGCGCGATCTCGTCCATCGCCTTGGCCATGCGGGCCTGGACGACCTCAGCGGGATCCTGATTGCGCTTGCGCAACCGCTCTTCCAACGACGCGACCGACGGCGGCAGGATGAACACGCGCACCAGGTCCTCAGGCGCGCGCTCGGCCATTTGTTGCGCGCCCTGCCAATCGACATCGAACAGCATGTCGCGACCCGCTTCGAGCTGGGCCATCACAGGCCCCCGCGGCGTGCCGTAGAAATTGCCGAAGACTTCGGCCCACTCCAGCAGTTCGCCCGCATCGCGCGCAGCGGCAAAACCGGCCGCGTCCACGAAGTGGTAGTCGTGGCCGTCACGCTCCCCTTCCCGCATCGGCCGGGTGGTCAGCGAGACCGACATGCTCAGCGAGGGATCATGCTGCAACAGACGCCGCGCGAGCGTGGTCTTGCCCGCACCAGAAGGCGACGACAACACCAACAATAAGCCTCGACGCGCGATGCCATCGGGCGCAGGGGGTCGGGCCGGCGCAGCGGTTCGGGTTGCGGGCTCACTCAATGTTCTGGACCTGCTCTCGCATCTGATCGATGGCGGCCTTGAGGGCCAAACCGTGCCGCGTGATCTCAATGTCGGCGGCCTTGGCGCACAGCGTATTCGCTTCCCGGTTAAATTCCTGCAACAGGAAGTCGAACCGCCGCCCCACGGGCTCGCCTGCACTCAAAAGATCGTTGGCAGCGGCAAGATGCGCACGCAAGCGCTCAAGCTCTTCGGCAATGTCAGCACGCGTGGCGAGCAAGGCTGCCTCCTGATACAGGCGCTCAGGCTCCAAGGTGGCATCGGCATCGCGCAAGGCCGCCACTTGCTGCTGAAGACGTTCGCGCAACGCTTGCGGCGTTCGGCTTGCAGCATGCTCGATGGCGGTGACGTTCTCGGCTATGTCGCGCAGATGCGCGCTGATCGCATCGCCAAGACGCTGCCCTTCTTCGCGGCGTACCGCTATGAGTTGTGCAAGCGTCGCATCGAGCGTGGCCAGCATCGCTTTCGTGAGCGCTGGCGTGAGTGTCGGTGCTTCCGCTTGTCCCACCTCCACCATGCCTCGGATGCTGAGCAACGCGGCGAAGTCCTGCACGCTGAGGCCCGCAGGCGGCGCGCTCAGACGGGCAGCCAAAGCCTCGAGCGCTGCATCATTGATCGCCACCGCTGCGGCCGCGCGCTCCGTGTTGATGTGGAGATTGAGTGAAACGTTGCCCCGCGCCAGCGCCTGCGACACCGTCTTGCGTGCCGGTGGATCGAGCGCCTCAAAGCCACTGGGCACCCGCATCCGGATGTCGAGACCACGCCCGTTGACCGCCCGCGCCTCCCAATGCCAGGAGACGCCCGCCTCGTGCCCCTGCGCGCGCGCAAAACCGGTCATGCTGTGGAGGACTGCGGTCTGACGCTCTGCCATGGGGGCCTCGACGAAGAGTAGGCTTGAAACGCGGACGCGCGCCGCGGTGTTACCCGGCCCGCGTTACCTGACCCTTGTCACCCTACCCGTGCTGCGTGTCGTGGCAATCGCGAGGACGGCGCATGTTGTGGGTGCCGGCCCTTCGTGTTGCCAGCCGCCGCAGCCCACAGTGACGCAAATGCAACGCCAATTGTGACGCAACGGCCAATCCAGGTACAAAGACCAGCCTGGGCGCAAAGAAAAAGGCCAGGTCACGCTCCCCCCGAAGCGTTGACCTGGCCTTGACGATGATGCCTCCAGCCCCCCCGGAATGTGGCATCATCTCAATTGCGTGAGATCGGTTGTACCAACCTTCAGGCCGTTGGCAACGGGGGCGCGGCATGGTGGTTTCACCCTGTTGCAGAGCAGCAACCCTGATCCGCATGCCCCTGAACGTCAGCGAACGACCAAAAGAAAGCGCGCATCCCGAGGTCCAAGATGCGCGCTGCACGTGCGAAGTTTGACTGAAATTGAGGCGCTTAGCACTTTCCAAGGGCAATTGAGATGCGCTTCACACCAAGGCCCTGCGGCGCGATCAGGATCGACTGTCGGCAGCTGCTGGTCTTGATATTCAAGCTCGCGGAAAATGTGTTACCTCGTATAGCCAACGCAAGCTTGTCGCCCGTGACCTTGCCGCGAACCGAGCCGACGTTGCCGGTCTTGAGTTCTTTCCAGGTGCCGCTGATCGCAGCGCCTTTGACCACCAAA
>JBCBKF010000327.1:0-2247 GCA_038522255.1 Pseudomonadota bacterium | reverse complement strand
TCAAGAGCGCCAACTGGAATGGCTGGCGCGCTCTGCGTTTCCTGCGCGAGCAAAGCGGTGGGACAGCTAAACAGGGCAAAGCCCAGAAATAGCTTGGAATGCGCTGAAATCATGAAGGTCTCCCGGGGATAGAAACGCACCACATGGCTGGCTTTGGGAGCCAACCTTGCGGCTAATGCAACAAATGAACGTGGGCCCGAGGGGTTCCAACTGGTCGCGGCCCAAATCACAATCTGGCTTTAGCCCGAGATGCGCCGCGCGCAACGGCCCTTTTGTATTGTTTTTCATCCGTTCGCTGCGGGCACATTGCCGCGACGCGGCTGGTGCCCTACGGCAAACCCTGCATGAGCGATTCTGGTTTTGATGTGGCAATGGATGTGGCCATTGTAGGCGGCGGACTGGCCGGTGGCCTGATCGCAGCCGCCCTGAACCAGAGGCGGCCCGATTGGCGTCTTGCACTTATCGAAGCAGGGCCCACGATCGGCGGCAACCACCGCTGGAGCTGGTTTGACAGCGATCTGGACGCGCGCGGAAAAGCCTTGATGGAGCCGTTTCGCAAGACTGAGTGGAACAAGGGTTACGATGTCAGCTTTCCCAAGCTGAAGCGTCGACTTGCGACCGGCTATACCTCGATGGCCTCGTCCGATTTTCACGAAGGTCTGATCCGCATTCTCCCGCCCGAAAGCCTTTATCTGGGGCACAGGGCGCAGACTATCGAAGCCGATGGCGTGAGGCTGGAGGATGGCACCCGGATCGGTTCGCGGCTTGTGGTCGACTGCCGCAGCTTTCAGCCCTCTGAGCATCTGCGCGGTGGTTGGCAGGTGTTCATGGGGCGGCAAATGCGGCTGAATGAGCCGCATGCGCTGGAACATCCGATGATCATGGATGCTGACGTCGATCAGCTGGCGCCTTATGGTAATGGCGGCGCCTATCGCTTCGTCTACGTCCTGCCGCTCGGCGCGCACGACGTCTTCATCGAAGACACCTATTACGCAGATGATGCCAAGCTCGACCGCGAGGCGCTGTCCGGGCGGATTGACCAGTACGCCCATGACAAGGGATGGCATGATGGCACGCAGGTGGGGCACGAGGCGGGCCTGCTCCCCGTCCTGACTGGAGGAGATTTTGCAGCCTATCAGGACGAAGTGCGCATTCCCGGGGTTGCCATCGCAGGCGCGCGAGGTGGGTTTGTCCACCCGCTCACCAGCTACACCATGCCCATCGCGGTCGAAAACGCGCTCGCTTTGGCTGATCATGCCGACTTGCCAGCCCAGCAGATGGCCTCCTTGTTCGAAGCGCGTGCGCGACGTCATTGGAGCCGCACCGGATATTACCGCCTGCTTGCGCGTTTCTTGTTTTTCGCCGCCGATCCGGAAAAACGGTTCGTCATCTTTCAGCGCTTTTACGGGCTTGGTCAGAACCTTATCGAGCGCTTTTATGCCGCGCGTTCGCCCCTGCGGGATCGGGCGCGCGTCCTGTGGGGCAGGCCTCCCGTATCTATACCGCGCGCCCTTGCAGCGATGTTCCAACGCGGCAAGCCACTGAAATCACATTCCCAAACGGGCGCAAGTTCTGATACGTCCGCCTCGAATTAGCACGGAGACCCATCGCATGAACGCCCCCATCAAGCTCACTCTTGCCTCAACGCCGGGCGCGAAGGGGATCGATCCGCGGCTGGCGGAACGGTACACGGGCAAGACCGCCTGCGTCATCGGCGCCGGGTTTGGCGGCATGGCGCTCGCGATCCGGCTGCAATCGGCTGGCATTGCAACGACCGTGATCGAAGCGCGCGACAAGCCAGGTGGCCGCGCCTATTTCTGGGAAAAGGACGGTTTCACCTTCGATGCCGGCCCCACAGTCATCACAGATCCGCCCTGCCTTGAGGAACTGTGGCAACTCACCGGCCACGACATCGCCGACGACGTTGAGTTGATGAAGGTCATGCCCTTTTACCGCCTCAACTGGCCCGACGGCACCAATTTCGATTATTCGAACGACGAAGAAGAGCTGTTTGCCGAGATCGCGAAGCTGAACCCCGATGATGTCGTGGGCTATCAGCGGTTCCTCGAATATTCCGCGGGCGTGTTCGAAGAAGGCTATGTAAAGTTGGGGCACAAGCCGTTTCTCGACTTCAAGACAATGCTCAAGGCCGCGCCCGCTCTGGTGAAGGAACAGGCGTGGCGCAGCGTCTATTCAATGGTTTCCAGCTATATCAAACACCCCAAACTGCGCGAGGCGTTCAGCTTT
>JBCBKF010000326.1:0-2268 GCA_038522255.1 Pseudomonadota bacterium | reverse complement strand
ATCTGCAGCATATTGGCGAGCGCCAGCGGCCCGGCCAGAAGCAAAGTGGCGCGCAATTCCTGCCCCCAGCCGGGCGTTTCAAGAGGTGGTGTGACGCGCATAAAGCCGAGGCAAATAGGCTGCCGCCTTCATTCAAACTAGCTCAGACTGAGGCGTGAGCATATATTCTTGCTGCTTGCGACGAATGCGTCACAGCCTGCCGCCCAGCCCACCAAGAAGGGTCCGGCCTTGCCTTTAAAGGATTATCATGAGAGCCCTCGTTCGCCCGGCGCTGGCCATTATCGGCCTGCCAGCGGCACTTCAGTATGCTCCGCTCAAAGAGAAGCAGTCGGCTATAACGATGCGATCTTCGGCACGGCCTTTCGAAGGTTTGACCAACTGCATATTCAACCGCTGCCTTTGGTCTTTGTCTTGCCGGCCTTGGCGTTCTGTTCAATGAATTCGATGATCTTGGAGGCGAGATCCTGCCCGGTGGCTTTCTCGATGCCTTCGATACCGGGCGAGGAATTGACTTCCATCACCACTGGGCCGTGATTGGAGCGCAGCATATCTACGCCGCACACATTAAGCCCCATGCGGCGCGCGGCACTGACCGCGGTCGATCGCTCGGCAGGGGTGATCTTCACCATCGTGGCGCTGCCACCGCGGTGGAGATTTGAGCGAAAGTCCTCCGGTGCGCCCTTGCGTTTCATCGCTCCGACGACTTTGCCGCCCACCACCAGCGCGCGGATGTCGGTGCCGCCTGCCTCGGCGATGAATTCCTGGACCAGGATGTTCACATTGGCGCCGCGGAAGGCTTCGATCACCGATTTCGCGCTTGGCATGGTCTCGGCCAGAACAACGCCAATGCCCTGCGTGCCTTCGAGCAGCTTGATAACGACGGGCGGGCCCTTGACGGCCTTGATGATTTCCTCGGCTGCCTTGGGATCGTTGGCATAGGCGGTAAGCGGCAGTCCGATCCCGTATTTTGCAAGGATCTGCATGCTTCGCAGCTTGTCGCGGCTGCGCCCGATCGCCACGCTTTCGTTGAGCGGCCATACCCCCTGCATTTCGAATTGGCGCAGGACTGCCAGCCCGTAATTGGTGATCGAGGCACCAATTCGGGGAATGACGGCATCGTAGTCGGCCAGGGTTTCGCCATTATAGGTTAGTGTGGGGCGGTGGCTGGCGATGTTCACGTTGCAGCGTGTGGTGTTGAGTATTTCCAGCGTGTGACCTCGCTGCTCCGCTGCCTCCCTGAGCCGCTGATGGGAATAAAGGGCCGCGTTTCGTGCCAGCATTGCGATCTTCATGGCTTGTGCCCCTTAACTGTTTTGATCCCCGGCGACTGAAGCCAGGAATATCCGCTATCAACTAGAAATCTGCGCCGCAAAGCCGACCGACCGATAAGCATCGGGAACTTCATGTCAGAACGGTCGGCAAGGCTTATCTCGGCCTTGAACTCCTTCTCACCGATGCGCAGCGGCGTCTTGATCACATAGCGTTGCTGCGTCTCACCGTTGGAACTTGTAACCCCGCGGATATCGACATGGATGGCTTCGCATTCGTGGCGTACGCCGCCCCAGTCGACCGCGAACCGGACATATCGTCCATCAGTGCGATCAATCTCTTCAAGTACATGTGCATGCAGCGACGATGTGCGCGCGCCGCTGTCAATCTTCGCCGGTATTCCGTCCAGCTGGAGAGCGGGCAACGAAACGATTTCCCGCCAACCCACTGTGGCAATTGTATTTTGTCGCATAATTGCCTTTGTAACATGGCGCACGATACGCGGATAATTCCTTGCGTCATCGCGGTCTTTGCACCACCCTACTACGAGTTTGGGGCGGGCGATACGCTTGCGACAAAAAAGGCGGCGCCATTGCTGGCACCGCCCTGTTTTTTGATCAGCGCGAAGCTGACCGAAGTCAGAAAACTCTGTGAGTTTACTTGAGCTCGACGGTACCGCCGGCTTCTTCGACCTTGGCCTTGATTTCCTCGGCTTCGGCCTTCGGGGCAGCTTCCTTGAGCGGCTTGGGCGCGCCTTCGACGAGCGCCTTGGCTTCGGTGAGGCCCAGGCCGGTGATCGCGCGAACGACCTTGATGACCTGAATCTTCTTGCCGCCGTCGCCGGTGAGGATGACGTCGAATTCGTCCTTCTCTTCTTCAGCCGGGGCATCGCCGCCGCCGCCTGCTGCCGGGCCAGCAACCGCAACCGCTGCAGCGGCGCTCACGCCCCACTCTTCTTCAAGCGACTTGGCAAGTTCAGCCGCCTCAAGGACGGTCAGC
>JBCBKF010000325.1:0-2289 GCA_038522255.1 Pseudomonadota bacterium | reverse complement strand
GGTAAGTCGCCGTCAATGTCGATCACGGTCATAGCTGGAGTAACGCTGCATATGATGGCTCCGCCTGCGAAATCGAGCTTCCCTGAAGAGGCTGCGTGCCACACCTCTTCCCACATGCCTGCATCATAGGCGGCGGTGATGGTGCCGGTGGGAAAGAGGGTACCTGACGGGCGTTCATCGCGATCCAGCTTGGGCGCGACATAGCGCGCCTGCGGGCGCTTGAGACGTCCGCGTTCAGCGATGGCCGCTCGGGTAATGCGCAGCGCGAAACGCTCGCCTTGTGTGATCTCGCGCGGGAGATGATCAATGAGCACTTCTGCTCCGTTATCCAGCGCAGCGATCCCGCGCCGTGCATCCGCGCGCTTGATCGACAGGCGCGCCATCACGACCGCACCCGCCTGGATTTCACCGGGCCAGGTGAGCGCGGCGGCCAATGGCTCGCCCGCCTTCACGAGCAGCGCTCGGGTTTCTGCGATCCCTTCTTCGATCAACCACTCAGTCAAGCGCGAACCCTGCCGACTTCAGCAGCGCCCGCGTTTCGTAGAGCGGCAGGCCCATAATGCTCGAATGGCTCCCCCGCATCCACTGGATCAGCGCTTCGGCGCGACCCTGAATGGCGTAGCCGCCCGCTTTGCCGTGCCATTCATCGCTGGCGATATACGCATCGATCTCTTCGCGTGAGAGCGACTTGAAGCGCACCACATTCTCCGAAAGCCGCGATTTGAGCGGTCCATCGGGCGCGCGCAGAACCACGCTGGAGAGGACCGTGTGCCGGCGCCCGGAGAGCAACTCAAGGCACTGGCGCGCTTCATCGGCATTTTCCGTTTTGGGCAGGATACGCCGCCCCGCAGCCACCACGGTATCGCCTGCGAGCACGATACCCTTTGCGGCGACGGTCAGAGCCTTCTCCTCACCCATGCGCATAGCATAGTCGCGGGGTAGCTCGCCCGCCATCGGGGTCTCGTCAATGTCAGCAGGCTGGATTGCATCGGGAATGATATCAAGCCGCGCAAGCAAATCGCGCCTGCGCGGGCTGGCCGATGCAAGTGTAAGGTGAAACGCGCCCATCAGCGGCGCAGCCCGTTACTGCGGGCCGGGACCGCCGCGCCCCGGCATGAAGCGATAGGTGATGCGCGCCTTCGTCAGATCGTAAGGGGTCAACTCGCACAGCACTTCATCCCCGACGAGCACGCGGATGCGGTTCTTGCGCATCTTGCCCGCAGTGTGGCCGAGCACTTCATGACCGTTTTCAAGCTCCACTCTAAACATCGCATTGGGCAGCAATTCCACCACGCGTCCGCGCATTTCGAGGAGTTCTTCTTTGGCCATGTAATCCCTTAAATCGGTTGCGCGCCGAAACGTTCCGTCGCCTTGGGCGCGGCGTTTAGCGATCAAGAGAACAAAAGGGAAGCCTCGTGCGTTAAGCGATCTAACCCCGCGTAAACGGCGCGTCCTCTTCCCCATGCTCTCCGGCTCGCTCCCTCTTGCTGAGTGCAAATCGATACACGCCGTTGCTTGTTTGTTTGGGCGCAGTGCTCGAAAGGCCGATTGATGACGGTGATCTCTCAAACGCGGCTTTCCCTGCTTGCCAGTGTCTGCCTGGGGTCTTTGGGCCATCTTGCCGCCCCGGCCCCGGTTCTGGCCGAAAACCTCGATCAGCCAGCGCCAAGTGCCCCTGCGGCAACTGGCGCGCCAGCCCCGCAGTCGGCGCCCGAAAGCGATCCGACCGCTCAGCCAGGCCAGGAGGAACCGCAAGACAGCGATTTTGGCACCGACAGCGGTGGCGGGCCGGGATCAAGTTTTCAAGACGGTTCAGATGGCAATCAAATCATCGTGCAGGGTACAAGGCTTCGCGGGCAGCTTGATGTCGAGCAGGCGCCAATCCTCGAACTGGGCGAAGCCGATATTGCGGCAGAAGGCGTTGCCTCGATCGCTGACCTTGTTCAGCAAATCCAGAACCAGACCGGCTCGGCACGCGGGCGAGGCGGGGGGCGGCCCGTCATCCTTGTCAACGGCATCCGTCCTGGCAGTTTTCGCGAGCTGTTCTCCTACCCGCCCGAAGCGCTCGCCAAGGTTGAGGTGTTTCCTGAAGAGGTCGCCCAACGCTTTGGCTTTCCGCCTGATCGCCGGGTGATCAATCTGATCCTCAAGGAAAACTACGCCAGCAACGAGTTGGAATTCGAGTTTGAAGGGCCTGCACGCGGCGGCAATTTTACCACCGAGCAGGAATACGGTTATCTCAAGATCGCTGATGGTGGCCGGATCAACGTCAATCTGACTGCTCAGGAT
>JBCBKF010000324.1:0-2294 GCA_038522255.1 Pseudomonadota bacterium | reverse complement strand
CGGGCCCAGCGCGTCTTCGCCGGTGATGATGTTGACCGTACCCGCAGGCACCTTGTCAGCGATCAGTTCGGCCACGCGCAACGTGGTAAGCGGGGTGAAGGGCGAAGGCTTGAGCACGATCGTGCAGCCGCTCATCAGGGCGGGAATGATCTTCTGGATCGCCATCATGACCGGGAAATTCCACGGCACGATGCCGCCAACCACACCCACCGGAACGCGGCGATGGCGATGATGGCGGGTATCATCGTCCTGGATGATCTCGTCTTCCAATTTCAGCGTGGATTGCGCCGCCGAAATGCCCGCCGCGCCGTAGATCTCGCCCTTGGCCTGGGCGTGCGGCTTGCCCTGCTCCGTTGTCAGCAGGCGGTAGAGCTCATCCGCGTTCTCCTTGATCGCGCCCGAGATCGCCATGCACGCAGCCTGGCGTTCCTCAAAGCTCGTAGTCTTCCATGTCTTGAACGCGGCACGCGCGGCGGCAACCGCGCTATCCAGCTCTGCGGCACCGCATGCGGGCACCTGACCCACGACCTCTTCAGTCGCCGGGTTTATCACGTCGAGCCATTCGCCGGTCTCGATCATCTCGCCGTTAATGAGGTTTTTGTATTGCGTGGCCATGGATGTTCTCCTCTCGTCCAATAGGGAAAGCGTCTCTCTTTAATGAACATAGGCGCGGCATGTTGCATTTCAAAACGCAATTTCGAAATGTGGCTGCTGGATAGGAATGGGAATGGGGGCACGAGAATGGGGCGCGCGCACGGACCTTGGATTGGTCAGAAATTTGAAAGGCTTTGCCGGCCCGTTAACGCCAACCTCTTGCCCCTGATGATCGACCTGACCTAAGGCGGCGGCTTCAAGGGGGCGCTTCGCCAATTCATTCCAGTCAGACCAGCCAACCAAAAAGGCACGCAGCAACACAATGGCCAGCGAATGGTGCATCGGGATCATCGGCGGATCGGGGCTCTATGATATTGAGGGCCTTGAAGACGCGCAGTGGATCGCGGTGGACACGCCCTGGGGTGAACCCTCTGACGAAATCCTTTGCGGCACGCTGTCCGGTGTGAAGGTCCGCTTTCTGCCGCGCCATGGCCGTGGTCATCCGATCCCGCCGAGCGAACTCAATGCGCGCGCCAATATCGACGCTTTAAAGCGGTCTGGCTGCACCGATATCATCGCGATTTCTGCGGTGGGTTCCCTTCGCGAAGAGCTGGAGCCGGGTCGCTTTGCCATCGTCGATCAGTTCATTGACCGCACCTTTACACGGGCCTCGACCTTCTTCACCAATGGTTTTGTCGCCCATGTCTCCATGGCGGATCCAACCTGCGAGCGCCTGTCCGAATTTTGCGCCAACGCGCTCACTGCGTGCGAGGGCAAGGTGGCTGTGGGCGCGACCTATCTCGCCATGGAAGGCCCGCAATTCTCGACCCGCGCGGAAAGCCGGATGTATCGCCAATGGGGCGCAGACATTATCGGGATGACGGGCATGCCAGAGGCGAAGCTCGCGCGCGAGGCGGAACTGCCCTATGCGCTGGTCGGCATGGTGACCGATTACGATTGCTGGCGCGAAGACGAAGCGGTCGACGTCGCCGAAGTAATCGCGCAGATGCAGGAGAACGGCGCGTTAGCGCGCGCCATGGTGGTGAAGCTGGTTCAGAGCCTGCCCAAGAAACGCGCGCCCTCGCCGATTGACACTGTGCTGGACACCGCCGTCATCACGGCACCCGAAGAACAGGACGAGGCGATGATCGCGAAGCTGGATGCGATAGGCAAACGGCTGTTCGCGACCAAGCAGAGCGGCTGATTATCGAGCGGACTGGCTGCTCTTGGCGGCGGCTTGGGCGGCTGGCTAAATGCGATTGTGGGTCAGTGTCCGACATTCCGCATAAGGCTCCGCGCGCTGCAAAACGCCCTACAGCCTGGGAAGCGTCACGCCGCGCTGGCCCATATATTTGCCGGCGCGGTCCTTATAGCTCGTTTCGCAGCGTTCATTGCCCTTGAGGAACAGGAACTGGCACGCGCCTTCATTGGCGTAAATCTTGGCAGGCAAAGGCGTCGTGTTGGAAAATTCGAGCGTCACATGGCCTTCCCAGCCCGGCTCCAGCGGGGTCACGTTCACGATAATACCGCAGCGCGCATAAGTGCTTTTGCCAAGACAGATGACCAGCACATCCTCAGGCACGCGAAAATATTCGACCGTGCGGGCAAGCGCAAAGGAATTGGGCGGGATGATGCAGACATCGGTCTTGGCAAAAGCACTTATGCGCGCTGCGGTATTATCGTGAACGTGACCCCGCTGG
>JBCBKF010000323.1:0-2303 GCA_038522255.1 Pseudomonadota bacterium | reverse complement strand
ACATCGTGAAACCCAAGATGCACGGGCCCGAAGAATGCGCCTTCACCAACGATCTGTTCAACGCGGTCGAAGACCTGATCGGCCTGCCGCGCCATACGGTGAAGGTCGGCGTGATGGACGAAGAGCGCCGCACCAGCGCCAACCTTGCCGCCTGCATTCACGCGGTGCGCGACCGGATCGTCTTTATCAACACCGGCTTCCTTGATCGCACGGGCGATGAAATCCACACCTCGATGCAAGCGGGGCCGATGATGCGCAAGGGCGCGATGAAGGGGGCGGACTGGCTGCTCGCCTACGAAGCGCGCAATGTGGCGATTGGCCTTAAACACGGCCTGTCAGGCACAGCCCAGATCGGCAAAGGGATGTGGGCCGCGCCCGATCTGATGGGTCAGATGATGGTCGAGAAAATCGGTCACCTGCGCGCTGGTGCAAACACCGCCTGGGTGCCATCGCCCACTGCCGCGACGCTCCACGCATTGCATTACCACGCCGAAAACGTGTTCGAGATCCAGAAGAAACTGCCCGAACCCCCGAGCCTTGACGCGCTGCTTGCGATCCCGCTGGCTGAAAGCACCAACTGGCCCGAAGATGAACTGCGCGAAGAGCTCGACAACAATTGCCAGGGTCTGCTCGGCTATGTGGTGCGCTGGGTCGATGCGGGCGTGGGGTGCTCCAAGGTGCCCGACATCAATGACGTGGGCCTGATGGAAGACCGCGCGACGCTTCGCATTTCTTCCCAGCACATCGCCAACTGGCTGCACCACGGTGTCGTCTCCGAGGCGCAAGTGATGGACAGCCTCACGCGCATGGCGGCCAAGGTTGACGCGCAGAATGCAGCCGATCCGGGCTATACGCCGCTGATCGGCAACGAAGATGCGCCAGCGTTCAGCGCGGCCAAGGATCTGATCTTCAAAGGCGTGGAGCAGCCCAGCGGCTACACAGAACCGCTGCTGCACCACTGGCGCCAGGAAGCAAAGGCGCTCAAGAAGGCGGGTTAGGGCTGCACGTCAAACCGGCCATAGACCGGTGCTTCGCCCGTCAGGTGATCTTCCACAAAGTCGGCAGTGATGTTGGACAGTGTTTCACCTTCGAACTCGGTCTCGAAGAAGTTGGTCCCGGAAAAACTGTGACCGGCGCCTTGCACTGAGTAGAGGGCGAAGGGAACGCCGACAACATCGGCCTGCGCGGTCAGATCAAGCGCCGCCTGATAGGGAACGAGCGGGTCATCGGTGCCGTGCACCACGATGAAGGGCGCTTCGCCTGGGTCAAGATCCTCGTCGATGGGCAAGTCACCCCACAGGTCTGCCACCACGGTTGGCTGCGGGAAGTCGGTGGTGAAGTCTTCCAGAGAATAAGCCACCTGCAACACGGTGATCGTGCCGGCGGAGGATCCGGTATAGGCGATCCGGCTGGTGTCGAGGCAATAGGTATCCTGATTGTCCTCAAGGAAATTGAGCGCGAGTAGCGTATCCTCGACTGACGCGATGATTGTGGTGTTAAGAACATCGGGGACGACCAAATCGCTGTCTTCCAGCGATTCCCGCAGAAATGCATCCGCCTCAGCCGAGACGACCGCATCATCAGCCTGCAGGCGATACTGGATCGAGACGAAAGCGAGACCGCGCGCATTCATTGCGTCGGCCAGCTCGGTTACGTCATCGCTTTGCTTGTCGCCCGAGACATACCCTCCTCCGTGGAGGAACAGCACGACCGGGCGGTTGGCGTCGCAGGTTTCGCTGGGTTGGTAAACGTCAACGAACAGATCGATCGATCCCGCAGTAGTAGCGCCCTGGCCATACAAGATATCTGTTGTAACGCTGACTGTGCCGGTTTGGGGGCTGGGGGTAGGTGTCGGGGTAGGGCTGGGCGTTGGCGCAACAGCGACCGGTTCAATAACCATTTCATCGCTTCCGCATCCTGTAATCGAGAGAGTCGCCAGTACCAGCAGTGATGACGCCGTCAATCTCGGTCGCAAACCCTTAGTGCTCATTTGAACTCCACCCATTCAACGTCTTAACATGATGAAAAATGAATAGAGCGCACGGGAACGAAAAAACAAGTATCATTGCGACGTTTGTTTTGTTCGTTATTTACAAAAAATTGCCCGGTATTGATTGGGTGTCGCGGAATGTTGCTACTTATATGTGAAATTCACGAAATATGTCCGAATGTGGTGCTTTGTGGCAGTGCGCATGCCAGCGTGGCGAACTCCGTCATCCTCATCACTACATAAGAAAAGCGCCACAGCACGGGGGGAGTGCTGCAGCGCTTCGCTTGCGGCTTTCGCAAGCCTGCTGGTCGAG
>JBCBKF010000322.1:0-2315 GCA_038522255.1 Pseudomonadota bacterium | reverse complement strand
GCTGGAGCTCAAGCGCCGCGAATTGGACAGCCTCACCGGGGGCCAGAGCCCCGGCGATGACAGCGCGCAGATGAGCGTGGGCGCTGCGCGGATCGAGTTGGCTGACATGAAAGAGCGCATCAAGAAGCTAGAGGCTATCGCCAGCGGAGTGGAATTGTAAGCGTCCCTGCCCCCTTTTTCTTCAAGCGCTGCGTACCTACATCGCTCGCATGCGTTCCCTGACTGACATTCTGGAAGAGTACGAATTTCTCGAAGGCGATGAGCGGTACCGCCTGCTGATCGAGCTTGGCCGGGAGCTTGACGATATGCCCGATGCGCTCAAGACCGATGCGACTTTGGTGCGCGGATGCTCGGCGGCGGTGTGGGTCTATCCGACCGAGCAAACCGAGAAACTGCACTTCCTCGCCGACAGCAACGCTGCGATCACCAAGGGCATTGTCGCTCTCGTCATCGCTGCAGTGCAGGACCAACCCGCAAACGAAGTTGCCTCGATGGATGTGGCCGACGCGCTGGCCCCGTTCAACCTGAAGAACCAGCTATCATCGAACCGCACACAAGGCGTGCCCAACATGATCGCGCTGGTGAAGGAACACGCCGCGCGGCTGGCGGCGGCCTGAGCGTCAGGGGCTAAGCACCCACACTATCCCGAACAACCGCGAGCCCGGCTTCACGCTGTTCCTTCAGTTCCCTCTTTAGCACTTGCGGGTCGCGGGCGAAGACGAAGCCAAAGCTGACGCCACCTTCCTTGCCGATCGTGGCATGGTGGAGCTTGTGCGCCTGTACCAGCCGCTTGGCGTAGCCTTTCTTGGGGACCCATTTCCAATAGCGCTGATGCACCAGCCCGTCATGGATCAGCGTATAGATCACGCCATAGAGCGAAATGCCGACCGCGAACCACCACAGCCAGTCCCAATAGAGCGAGCCGTAAATATACATCGCAGCGTTGATTGTGCCGAAGACGACCGCGTAGAGATCATTGGCCTCAAATGTGTTGTCATGCGGCTCATGATGATCGCGGTGCCAGCCCCAGCCCCAGCCATGCATGATATATTTGTGCGCCCACCAGGCGAACAGTTCCATCCCGATCAGGGACGACATCACGGTCAGGAATATCTCAAGCCAGCTCATGCTGTGGCTCCTTTACGCCCCTTGGCACTTTGAGCCAAGTCTGCCGCGCCAACGCCTGCCTTCTTTGCGCCCGGAAGCGCCCACCAAGGCACGTCAGGCTGGCGGTGATGCTCCAGATGATAGCCGAAATGGAAACAGGTCGCGAGACTGACAAGCGGGTGGAAATCGTTGCTGCGCGCATTGTGCTTGTCCGCAAAGGGCTTGCCCGCGGCCTGGTGGTGCGGGCGGAAAGTGCCGAAATAGAACAGCTGGAGCGAGGACAGCAGCGCGGGCGCGCCATAGAGGACAAATATCTTCAAAAAGTCGATGCCGAACACGAACAGATATATCCCCACCACCGTATGCACAAAGATCAGCGAGAACCAGCCGAAATAGCGTTTAAAGAAGGTCCAGTACCATTGCAGAAAGCTTTCCGGGTGCTCTTCGTCAAAATCGGGATCGCCTTTGTGGCCTGACAGCTTATGGTGGGTGAAATGCGCATCGCGCATCCGCTTCCACTTGAACCCGGCGTAAAGCATCAGGAGCGGTGCACCGATCCAGGCATTCACGCGCGGCCAGCCGGGCGCGAGCGTCCCGTGCATCGCATCATGGCAAATGATGAACGTCCCCACGCTGAGCCAGATTTGAAGCGCAGCGAGCCCGAGCGCGAAGGGCAGGCTGTCCCACGTCAGCTCAAACACGAACATGCTGTAGAAATGGATCGCCAACCAACTGCCCGCCACGAGCGCCGCCAGCGACAGGCCGATCCCGCGCTGGACCGGCTGGCTTGGAAGGGCATGACGTGTGCTCATATCAGAATAATACGCTTAGGGAGGCCGTTTGGGTGCGTATAGTGTTTTGATGGGTGGCAAGTAGCGGGAACAAGAAATCCACGGACTTTTCGAGATGTCTTGGAATGGGGGTGGGAACTGAAGATCTGGTTTTGAAACTAGGGAAGGCGAAACCGGACGTTCATTCGTTGCAACTCTTATGGCCGCTCACAACCAAGTTTGGGACGTTCACAGGGACAAGCGATTATGAGACAGGTTCGGTTTCCACGCGGTCGCGGAGCTCTTGTAGTTCAGCCATTTCCCGCTCGATTTCAGAGGGATCGCGAGCGTCCTCGTCTAGTATCCGAGTGCCATCGGCGAGCTCGACATTGAAAAGGTCCAGCGTCAATTCAGCAGGCGCGACGACCTAGAATTGAC
>JBCBKF010000321.1:0-2317 GCA_038522255.1 Pseudomonadota bacterium | reverse complement strand
TCCGTGCGCGCGGCCCGATTTCGATCGGCAGAGTATATACCCCATCGGCATTGTCTGCGTTCAAAGCGATGTCGCGCGCACCAATCGCGGCGAACGGATAGCCGTTTGCAGGCAAACGCGCGGCGATAAACGCTTCGTTAAAAAGGATGTCAGCGGCAATGATCGGATCGCCTGGCTGCACCGTCAATGCATCGCTTATGAGATTTTCCGGTTCGGTCGGATCAGCCTCGATCACAATCCGCGACACAGTGAAGCGCGGACCAGGCTCCACCTCGATCAAGGCGATAGCGGGGATTTTCTCGCCAGGCTGGGCGCGCTCTATCTGGCTCACAACTTCGGCCTGGTACCAACCATTTGCCTTGAGGATGCGTAAGAGAAGCGCCTTGTCATCCTGTATCCGCGCAGTCAGCATGGCGATATTGGCGGCTTTGCCGTCGCCTTTTTCCAAGGCTGATAGCGTTTCGAATTGCGTTTGAAGATCGGCGCTCGTCAACGCGTCAGCGATCTCGAGGCCGGACACCTGCCAGCGATATCGCAGCGTCGGTGTCGGATCGTCCGCGACCACGAGCTGGGGCGTAAAATCGAGCGGCAGGACGTCGAAGGTGCCGAGCGGCGGGAGTGGTTGAGCGAGTTCCGGGTCTTTAAACTGAGGCGACAATGGAGCAGATGGCGGCGCATCCGGTTGGGCCGCGCCGTCCGCTGGCTGGACCTGTGACCCATCTTTAGCCGGCCCATCGATCAGCGCCTCAAATCGGGCCTCGAACGTGTCGATCGGTTCCAGTTCCCTGGCAAGCTCGGGATCATCGAGGCGCAGATCAGGCAAAGCTGCGCGAAATGTCTCGTCGCTGACAAGTTGTGCGTCCTTGCTTTTGGCCTCGTTTTTGGCCTCGTTCTCCGCCTCGCTGCTCTGTTCCTGTGCGAAGGCGACCGTCTTTGAGATCGCAAGCGGGATTAGCATGCAAATGGCCGCAGCGCGCAATACTGCGATTTTAAACGAAAAAGACTGTGAAGAATGAGCCATAGCCAGCGGGATGCCGCGCTATAGAGAGATGGGGACGGCCTTGAAAGGCCCATCCTCATCGCGCTGATGCGGATTGCCGATGATCCGTGTCACGATCGCGGCGCACTGCTAACACTCGGCTGATCACAAAACGGTTCCAGGGCCCCTCGCCCGACAGACAAACGCAGGCGCTGCTGTTGCAACGCCCCCGGCTGAGCTGTCCGTGGGCTTGGAGACCGCTGTGCATCACGGACTTTTCAAGGCTTCTTGAGCCGCGCTCAAAATTCCCCCGCGATCCCGGCGCGCACCGCCGTCGAATTGCCGCCGGCATAGGTGACGCCAGCAGTCAGCGCGAAGTCGCCTTCGAACCGGTGCATCAACCCTGCCGAGAACCCGACCTCGCCGCGATAGGTTGCGACATTGCTCGCGTAGCTGGTCTTGCCCGCTTCGGAGGGGAAGTGCGGGTTGGCCTGCGCAGCGATTGAGGCAATGCCGCGCTGCGCATCTCGGTCAATAGTGTCAGTCAAATCAAACAGTGTCGAGACTTGCCCTTCCAGCCCCGAGACCCGTCCTTCGAGCGCGCCAAACTGCGCCTCGGAGACCTGCGCGAGTGCGTTCATCGAGACCTGGATATTGTCGACCGAGGCGGCGGTGGCGACGCTCTGGCGTCCCAGCGTGCCGTTCTGGTCGATCGTCACGACATCGACCGGGCCGACCTGGGCAAGCGTGCTCGCATCGATGTCGCCGATCCGCACCGAAGAGCCCGCGCCGCCCAGCGCCACCTGGTCATCGGCGGTGGTGGTCGCGCCCGCGCCGACCGCTGTCGAGCGGGTGTTGCCGGCGACCGCTTCAAACCCGACCGCGGTGCTGAAGCTGCCGCTGGCGTTGGCCGCTTCGCCCACAGCCGTGGCCCGGTTGGCCGCTGCTGCGGCAAAGCCCACCGCGGTTGCGCGCGAGCCGGTGGCGCGGCTGTCCTGGCCCACGGCTGTGGCGCGGCCTGCGGTCGCGCCGGCGGTGTTGCCAACGGCGGTCGCGCTCGCCTCGGTCGCAAACGCCCCTCGGCCCACAGCGGCGCTGCGCAGGCCCAAAGCCTCGGTGGCCGTGCCGAGCGCGGTCGCATCCTCGCCGCTCGCCTGCGCATTGGATCCATAGGCCGCCGCGTTGGCTGCCAGCGCCGCTGCATCGACACCCACCGCCGAGGCGCCGGTCCCGCTTGCAGCGGTATCCACGCCAAACGCAATCGCATTCACCCCCGTCGCCTGCGCGCCGTCACCCCCATCATCAGCCCCATCGCCGCCGATGGCGATCGCGCCGGTG
>JBCBKF010000320.1:0-2333 GCA_038522255.1 Pseudomonadota bacterium | reverse complement strand
GCCGCATTGCGGTACGTCGTCCTCGATCCAGGCGGCGCGAATGGCATCCGCGGCGTTACCCTCGACGCCCTCGATCGTTGTGATCTCCACACCTTCGAGCGAATCGTGCGGCAGCACACAGGACCGGGTTGGCGCGCCATCGATGTGGACGGTGCAAGCGCCGCATTGCGCGACGCCGCAACCAAATTTGGTCCCCGTCATCTTCAGGTGATCGCGCAGCACCCACAACAGCGGCGTGCCTGGCGCCGCGTCAACTTCGCGTTCCTGCCCGTTGATTGTCAGCTTCATGGCCATTGTCTCTCTCCCAGGATCAGGCTTTGTGCGCGGTGTTGGTCAACGCAAGACGGGTGCCGCTTGCACCGATCATGGGCAGGGTGCGGATGCGCGTGCCCGTCGCCGCGAAGATCGCGTTGGCAAGCGCGGGAGCGGCGGGCGGCGTACCCGGTTCTCCAACGCCCGAAGGCGGTTTGTTCGACCGAATGATCTCGACCTCGAAAGCACGCGGCGCTTCGGCCATTTTCATCAGGCGCCAGTTTGGGAAATTGTCCTGGACAATCGCGCCGTTCCTGGCGGTAATCTCGCCATAGAGCGCGTTGGAAAGGCCGTAGATCGTGCCCCCTTCCATCTGCGCGCGGACATGTTTCGGGTTGATTACCGTGCCCGCATCGAGCGCCACCCAGATGCCAGGAATTGTCAGCTTACCATCTTCGCTCACCGAAACCTCGATCGCGGTCGCCACATAGGCGAGAAAGGAGCGGTGCACCGCGATCCCAAGGCCGGAGCCCTGCGGCAGGTCGCGGCCCCATTTGGCCATCTCGGCGGCTTTCTCGACGACGGCTGTCAGCCGCGCGGTCTCGATCGGGTATTCTTCGGCAGAGCCGCCGTAATTGGAGTATTCGGCGCCCTCTGATGCGGGATCGATGATCCGATCAGGTCCGATGAGATCGAGCAGATAGTCCTTCTGGTCCTTGCCCGCTGCGTGCGCGAGTTCGCCAGCAAAGCTTTGCACAGCGAAGGCGTGGAATACGTTGCAGACTGAGCGCAGCCAGCCGGTGCGCACATGGCCTTTCGCTTCGCCCGATTCGACCTGAAGGTTGGGCATGGCAAAGGGCACATCGGTCGCGCCAAGGCCCAATTCGCCCGCGCTTGGACTGTTGACGCCGTTGGCAAAGGTTGACGAGATTGAAGGGAAGGTCGTGCGGTGGCGGTAACTGGTGCAGGTTCCGTCCTCTGTGAGACCCGCTTCAAGCTTTTGCGCGCTGACCGCGTGATAAAAGCCGTGGCGCACATCATCTTCTCGCGTCCAGGTGACTTTGACCGGCTTGCCCACTTCCCTGGCGAGCATCGCTGCCTCAATCATGAAGTCGGGCTTGGACTTGCGGCCAAACGCTCCGCCAAGCCAGGTGGGCGTCACCGTGATCTTCGTTTTGTCGACACCCAAGGCCTCAGCGAGCGTGTCGCGCGTCGCCTGCGGGTCCTGCACGCAGCCCCAGCATTCGAGCGTGTCGCCGCTCCAGCGCGCTGTACCGGAAGGCGGTTCCATCGGCGACTGGGTGAGATGGGGGGCGTAATACTCGGCTTCCACCAGAGTGGCCGCCTTGGCCAGTCCGGCGTCGACATCGCCGCGCGAACGCCGCACTGTGCCCTTCCGGCGTGAGCTCTCTTTTAGCGCCTCGCCGTAGCTTTCGGAATCGTATGCGGCGTTGGGTCCATCTCTCCACGTGATGTCGAGCGCTGCGCGGCCCTGGATCGCGGCCCAGGTGTCCTTGGCGATGATCGCGACGCCGCCCATTGGCTGGAACAGTGCGGGTGGTGCGGGATCTGGTAGGCGCACCGTTTGCAGCACGCCGGGCACTTCGAGCGCTGCGGCGTCATTGACCGCACCGACCTTGCCAAAAACCTGAGGGGGACGCGCGATGACGGCGTAAACCATGTCAGGCACGTCGACGTCGATACCAAATTGCCCTTCGCCGCGTGTGATCTTGGGAATGGTCAGCGAAGAAACTTCCTGCCCGATAAAGCGCCACTCTTCTGGCTCTTTGAGCGCGATGGCGTCTTCGGCGGGAACGGGCAGCTTGGCGGCAAGCTCGGCAAGGTTGCCATAGGACAGCGTCTCGGCGGTTTTCTTGTTATAAACAAGCCCAGCCTCGCTGGAGCATTCCGACGCCTCGATCTCCCAGAACAGCGCCGCCGCCTCGGTCAGCATCTGGCGCATCGCCGCACCGGCCACACGCAGGCGGTGGAAATTGTAACGGACCGAACGCGAGCCATCGGTGTTCTGATCGCCATAGCGTTCATGCCCCTCCGCCTGGACGATGGAAACCTTGTCCCAG
>JBCBKF010000319.1:0-2368 GCA_038522255.1 Pseudomonadota bacterium | reverse complement strand
TCGCCATTCGACGCCGGGCGTGGGGCTGATCTCACCCCCGCCGCACCACGACATCTACTCGATCGAGGATCTGGCCCAGCTGATCCACGACTTAAAGAACGTCCAGCCCGAAGCGCGTATTTCGGTAAAGCTCGTCTCCGAAGTGGGCGTGGGCACGGTGGCTGCGGGGGTCTCCAAGGCGCGCGCGGACCACGTCACTATCTCTGGCTATGATGGCGGCACGGGCGCATCGCCGCTGACCTCGCTGACGCATGCCGGAAGCCCTTGGGAAATCGGCCTTGCTGAAACCCAGCAGACTTTGCTGCTCAACGATCTGCGCACAAGGATCGCGGTGCAGGTCGATGGCGGGCTTCGCACTGGCCGCGATGTCGCTATCGGCGCGCTGCTGGGCGCGGATGAGTTCGGCTTTTCGACCGCTCCGCTGATCGCAGCCGGGTGCATCATGATGCGCAAGTGCCACTTGAACACCTGCCCCGTCGGCGTCGCCACACAAGACCCCGAGCTGCGCAAGCGCTTCACCGGGCAGCCGGAGCATGTGATCAATTACTTCTTCTTCGTCGCCGAAGAGCTGCGCGCGATCATGGCCGAGATGGGCTTTCGCACCCTCGATGAAATGGTGGGCCGCGTGGACCGGCTCGACATGAACCGTGTGCACCGCCACTGGAAGGCGCGCGGGATCAATCTTGATCGCATTCTCTACAAGCCGGAGCTTCAAGACGGTTCACCGCTCCGCAACACCGAAGGGCAGGATCACGGCCTCGACGGCGCGATGGACAATGTGCTGATCGCTGATTGCCAGAATGCGATTGAGGCAAAGGTGCCCGTCCAGCTCGAATATCCCATCCGCAATGTAAATCGCACTGTGGGCGCAATGCTGTCAGGCGAGATAGCCAAGGCGCATGGACATGAAGGCTTGCCGCCCGATTGCATCCGCGTGAACCTGACAGGCGTAGCGGGCCAAAGCTTTGGCGCCTGGCTCGCGCACGGTGTGACGCTCGATCTCATCGGTGATGCCAATGACTATGTCGGCAAGGGGCTTTCGGGCGGCCGTCTGATCGTGCGCCAACCGGACAGTGCTCCGCGTGCAGCGAATGAGAACATCATCGTTGGCAATACGGTGCTCTACGGCGCAATTGCGGGCGAGGCCTATTTCAACGGCGTTGCGGGCGAGCGTTTTGCCGTGCGCAATTCGGGCGCCCTCGCAGTGGTCGAAGGGGCGGGCGATCACGCCTGCGAATACATGACCGGCGGCGTGGTCGCCGTGCTTGGCAAGACGGGCCGCAACTTTGCCGCCGGAATGAGCGGCGGCGTCGCCTATGTCTATGATCCCGAAGGCACCTTCGCGAACCTCGTAAATCCCGCGCAAGTCGACCTTGTGCCGGTCAGCGCCGAGGCGGACTTTGAGGAGGGAACGGGCCGCCCGCAGCAGCGCGGGCGCTCGGTCCACGATTTCGGCATGGGCGATATGCTGCGTCACGACGCGGAGCGGCTTCGTATCTTGGTGGAGCGGCATCAGCTTCACACCGGCAGTGCGGTGGCGGGTGAATTGTTGGCGGATTGGGATGCGGCCCTGACGCGCTTCGTCAAGGTGATGCCAAGAGACTACAAACGCGCGCTGGAAGCGCTCGAGGCAGAGCGCCGCGAAGCGGCCAGCGTTGCAGCAGAGTAAGAGACAGGAAAATGGGCAAGGACACCGGATTTCTTGAACTGGATCGGCGCGAGCGCGACTATCTCGATCCCAGGGAACGGCTGA
The DNA here is from genome assembly GCA_038522255.1 of Pseudomonadota bacterium. Lineage (GTDB taxonomy): Bacteria > Pseudomonadota > Alphaproteobacteria > Sphingomonadales > Sphingomonadaceae > Erythrobacter. Next base: position 615 of record JBCBKF010000319.1, on the reverse strand, counting down.
ACAATTACCGCGAATTCGTGGTCCAGCCGAGCGACGACGTGCTGGGCGCGCAAGCGTCGCGCTGCATGGATTGTGGCATTCCCTATTGTCACAATGGCTGCCCGGTGAACAATATGATCCCGGACTGGAACCATCTCGTCTATGAGGGGGACTGGAAGAACGCGCTCGACGTCCTCCATTCGACCAACAATTTCCCCGAATTCACCGGCCGCATCTGCCCTGCCCCGTGCGAGGCGAGCTGCACACTCAACATCGTTGACCAGCCGGTCACGATCAAGTCGATCGAATGCGCGATCATTGATCGGGGCTGGAAGGAAGGCTGGGTCAAGCCACACGTGCCTGAGGTTAAGACGGGCAAATCGGTCGCGGTCGTGGGATCTGGCCCGGCGGGCCTTGCCTGCGCGCAGCAACTCGCGCGCGCGGGGCACTCCGTCACCGTGTTCGAAAAGTCGGACCGGATCGGCGGGCTTCTTCGCTATGGCATTCCCGACTTCAAGATGGAAAAGCACCTCATCAGCCGCCGAGCGGTGCAGATGGAGGCCGAAGGGGTCGAATTCCGGACGAACAAGGAGGTGGGCGTCGACATCTCGTTTGCCAGCCTCAAGGAGAATTTCG
>JBCBKF010000318.1:0-2368 GCA_038522255.1 Pseudomonadota bacterium | reverse complement strand
GTCATAGCTTGCGTTGAAGGCGACCATCGTACCATCGGGTGACACCTTGGCGTGGCGCTCTTCCTCTTCGTGATTGGTCAAGCGGATCGCAGTGCCGCCCGTGCGGCCTGTGCGCCACAAATCGCCTTCGCTGGCGAAGACCAGCGTCTCACCGCGGGCGCTGGGATATTGGTAGAAACCCTCTTCTGCCGCGATCGGGGCAGCGGTGGAACACAGGAGGATGGCCGCAAGCGAAAGCGGGCCGCGCTTGAAGAATGTCACGATTGATATGTCCCTGTTGCGAATTTCGTTGTGAGAAAGAGTGGAAGGTTAAGTGATTGCGGAGCCAAGCCTAGTCTGCATTCTCAGCGTCCACCCGGTATTTTTCAAACCAGGCGAGCGTGTAATCAGTCTTGGCGTTGAGCCGCGAGGGGCGCGAGGCGATCCCGTGATTGGAGCCGGGAATGCGGACCATCACGCTGGGCACGCGGCGCCATTGCAGCGCTTGATAAAACTGTTCGGTCTCTGAAATCGGTGTGCGGTAATCCTCTTCGCCCGTAATCAGCATGGTCGGGGTCGTCACATTGCCCACCAGGCTCAGTGGCGAGCGTTCCCAGTAATGCTCCAGATGCTCCCAGGGCGGCCCCGGAAACTGGTTCTGGATCTGGCCGATATAGCTGTCCGCGGTCAGCACTTTGGAGACCCAGTTGATGACAGGCTTGGCCGCCATCGCGGCATTGAACCTGTCAGTGAGGCCGATTGCATAAGCGGTGGCGATGCCTCCGGCTGATCCACCGGCGATGAACAGGTTCTTTTCATCAGCAAAGCCATTCTCAGTCGCCCAGTCGACCGCCGACATGTGATCGGCAAAGTCATCGGGGCTCGAATATTTGTACTTCAACAGGTTCGCAAATTCGCTGCCATAGCCGATTGAACCGCGATGGTTGTCGTAGATTACGACATAGCCGGCCGCCGCCATGCGCTGCAGTTCGGCGGAGAAGTGCGGGCCATAGGCCAGATGCGGACCGCCGTGGATTTCCAGGATCAGCGGATAGCGTTGACCTTCCTCGTAGCCTGGCGGGGTGATCATCCAGCCCTGAATCTCGCGCCCATCGAGCGAGGAGGGATAGGTGAAGCTGCGCAGTTCGCCCAGATCGCGGTGGGCAAGCAGGTCTTCATTCAGCTCGGTCAGGCGAATTTCGCGGCCACCCACCAGCGCGTAGAGGTCAGCGGGTCGGGTCGCGCTCCCCTTGGTGTAGGCGAAGCTGCCTTTAGCGTTGGCGTTGAATGTGCCGCTCACATAGGGGCGTCCGATCGTTGTGCCTCCTATCCCTTCGGCGATTACGCCCGGCGGCCCGGACAGGTTGGCGATACCAATCTTCTTCTCGCCGCGGTCTTGAAAGGTATAGGCGATCTCGCTGTCCGACACCCACTGCGCGTCCCCTGCGCGCCGATCAAGGTTCTGCGTGAGGTTGCGCATTGCTGTGCCGTCGGGCTTCATCACGAAGACATTCGTTGGCACAAACGGTTCACGCGCATTGCTGGTCGAGAGGAAGGCGACGGCTTTGCCATCGGGAGAGACGCTGGGGCTGGCTTCAACCCCCGGCCGATCGGTGAGCTGGCGCAGCGCATCCGTGGTCATACTGACGGCGAAGATATCGGCCTCGCGCGATTGCAGCTCCCAGTCGGGGTCGCGATTGGCGGAGAACAGGATTTGGGAACTATCAGGCGTGAACGAGAGCGAGCCACCATGGTTGAAATCGCCACTCGTCAGCTGGCGCGCGGTGCCGCCTTCAGCCGGAATGACGAAGACGTGATTATACGCAAGGTCCAAGAACCCCGATCCATTGGTGCGGTAGCGCGCCCGATCGATCACGACCGGCGCGTCCGCCCATTTCGCGCCTTTGGGTTTCTTGGGCGCTTTGACCAGCTTCTTGGCTTTCTTTGGCACCGACATGGTGAACGCCAGATGGCGACCGTCGGGCGCCCAGGTGAGGTTGAACGGGGTCTCCTCAAATGTGCCCAGCAGCGCCTCGCGCCCTGACTTGAGATAATGGACAAAGACCTGCTTGCGGCTGCCATCAAGCTTGGTAAAGGCGATGCGCGTTCCATCAGGGGACCAGCGCGGGAAGCGGTACGAATCTCCGTCGGCCAGCAGCGGCTCATGGCCCGTGCCATCGAGATTAACGATCCAGATATGGCTGCGCGTGCGATCAGTCCGGATGTCGTTGAAGCGGCGCAGATAGATCGCCTGGCGCCCATCGGGCGAGACTTGCGGGTCGTCGGCCCATTCCAGGTCAAACACGTCGCGCGCGGTGAACAGGCGCGGTTCATCCTGAGCCGAAGCTGCGCTCGTCAGGATGGCGAGCAAGCCCGCCAAGGCGATCAG
>JBCBKF010000317.1:0-2373 GCA_038522255.1 Pseudomonadota bacterium | reverse complement strand
TTGGTCTCCGCGAGGGTGCCGAGAACCCGGGAATGGCCCCCGCCGATTTCGGCAATGTGCTTGCCGGTCATGGACTGGAGCTGGCTATAGATCGCCAGGTCCTGGACCGTTTTCATATGGTAGAAGGTGCCCGCCTGGATCGGTTTCGCCGAGCCAAACAGCCGCGCGCGCAGCAGAAACCCGTCGGCCGAGGAGATCAGCCCTTCATCCTCCAGCTTCGCCGCCACCGAACTTAGCGACGAGCCAGAAGGTATCTGGAAGGAGACTTCCTCCTCTATGGTCGCCTTACCCAAGGCACCGCTCGCGATGACCGCGCCAAAACCAAAGGTCGCCGCGATCAGGACCACCAGCAGCAGCCCAACCCGCTTCACGTCATTCGACCTTTTGCATGATCAGCGAGGCGTTGGTGCCACCAAAGCCGAAACTGTTGTTGAGCACCGCTTTCACTTCGCGCTTTTTCGCCATCAAAGGCACGAGATCAATCCCCTCAGTGCCTTCGTCAGGATCGTGCAGGTTGAGCGTGGGCGGCACCACACCATCGCGCATGGCAAGGATGCAGAACACCGCCTCAACCGCGCCAGCACCGCCTAACAAGTGGCCGATGGCGCTCTTGGTCGAACTCATCGATGCGCCGCTCAGATCATCGCCCAAAACGCGCTTTACCGCGGCGAGTTCGATTGTGTCCGCCATCGTGCTGGTGCCGTGCGCGTTGACATAGTCGATACCGCCGGGGCCAAGTCCCGCTTTCTTCATCGCCATACGCATCGCCAGCTCCGCGCCCCTTCCTTCAGGATGCGGCGCGGTGACATGGTGCGCATCGCCGGACAGGCCATAGCCGGTGACCTCTGCGTAGATCGTGGCACCGCGCGCCTTGGCGCGTTCATATTCCTCGAGCACGATCACACCCGCGCCCTCGCCCATCACAAAACCCTCGCGCGCCTTGTCATAGGGGCGGCTGGCTTCGGTCGGGCGGTCGTTGAAACTGGTGTTGAGCGCGCGCGCCTGAGCAAACCCGGCAATGCCCAGCGGGTTGATGGTGCTTTCCGCACCACCCGCCAGCATGACGTCGGCATCGTCCAGCGCGATCATACGCGCCGCATCGCCGATCGAGTGCGCGCCGGTTGAGCATGCCGTCACTACCGCGTGGTTGGGGCCCATGAACCCGTATTTTATCTGCACCTGCCCGGCGACGAGGTTGATGAGGCGGCCGTGAACAAAGTGCGGAGAGACCCGCCCGGGCCCGCGCTCGTGCAGGTTGACCGATTCTTTCTCGATTCCCGGCAAACCGCCAATCCCAGCGCCGATAGAGCAGCCCACGCGTTCTTTTTCCGCACCGGAGAGATCGGTCAGCCCGGCATCCTCAAGCGCCTGACCCGCTGCATCGATGCCATAGACGATGAACGGATCGACCTGACGCTGGATTTTGCCATCGACGCGTTTGTCCGGGTCAAAACCCCAGGGATGGTCCTTGGGCTTAACCTCGCAGGCGATCGTGCACTTTTGCTCTGAGGGTTCGAAGCGGGTGATCTGCCCTGCCCCGCTTTCGCCCGCGATCAGGTTTTTCCAAGAGGTCTCGACATCGCCGCCAAGAGGGGTGACGAGGCCCAAGCCAGTAACAACAACGCGGCGCATTCTACTCTCCACAACAATGAGGCCAGCGCAAGCATGCAACAAAGAGCAGCACCGCTCCCAAAGTACCATTGGCCCCAGGCGTATATATGCCAACGCAAATATGGGCCCAAGTGCAATACAGGCCCGGAGGCCCTTTCTCGGGGCTCGGGCCTGTCTATCGCTCGCCCCGTTTCAGGGCGCGGGGGTCAAGGCTGATTAGCCCTTGTTATCCTCGATGAACTTCGTTGCATCACCGACAGTGGTAATCTTCTCAGCCGCATCGTCGGGAATTTCGACTCCGAACTCCTCTTCGAACGCCATCACCAGCTCGACAATGTCAAGGCTGTCAGCGCCAAGATCATCGATGAAGCTGGCTTCCTGGGTCACCTTGTCACCTTCGACACCCAGGTGTTCGACAACAATTTTCTGCACGCGGTCGGCAGTCTCGCTCATGTGTATCCCTCTTGAATTGGGGTGTTGAAACTCACTCAACGCCCTAGAGACCGGTTCGATTGAGCGCAAGTGTCGATCACAATGCGATCCAGCGCCAATCCCGTCACGCGAACAGATCGCGCGCTTCCAGTCTCTCGATATCATTGCGGAACAATAACGAGCGTTCGATCGCGTATTTATGCCACGCGCCGAAAATCACAAGTGCTCGTACTGATTGTCCGCGAACTGCATCAGGCGCTGTATTGATCAAACCGGTATGCGCTGCGTGGATCTGAGACCACCCGCCCGCGCCCAGAGCAGCGTCGAAAT
>JBCBKF010000316.1:0-2386 GCA_038522255.1 Pseudomonadota bacterium | reverse complement strand
GGCGATGCTTTCACTCTGCGCGCTCAGATCGCGCTTGAACTTGAAGACGACAACACGCGCATCCGGCTTGAGGTGGATCGGATTGAGCTGTTTCGGCTTGATGAGGACCGCTCCGATTCAAGCCGCGATCGACTAACCGCGGAGATCAATCAGGATATTGGTGGCGGCTTCGAAGTGCAGGCGCGCGCGCGATACTACGATGACCTGATCACTGCGGAAAGCTCGGATACCGATGAAATCCAGGGATCTGTGCGCGTTACCTATGAACCCGAGCGCGCGCATCGCGTGCGGGTGCGAGCATCTTGGCGGGAGCGCGAATACGACCAGGGGACCGGTGGGCAGACGACGGGGCACGGGCCTCGCGTCGACGCGCAATACCGCCACAGGCTTGGCCGCTACCACTACGCAATCGTCGATCTGCGCGCGGAATCGATCGATTCCGACGATCCGCAGCGGGGCTATGCCCGCGAGTCGGCCAAAGTGTCCTTCACCCAGCCGATCACACGCGATCTGCGGGTGGTGCCGGCCATCCAATACCTTCAGACCCGCTTTGACGGGCGTTTGAATGATGAGGGGGAAAGACGCCGAGATGAATTGCTTGTGCCCGAACTCGAATTGCGGTGGTGGCCCAAGAAGTGGCGCATTGAGTTTGAGGGTAAATACCTCTTCTCAAACACCAATTTACCAAGCCGAGAGCGTGACGGGTACCGGCTGACGGCATCGGTAGGCTATGTTTTCTGACCTGATCTTCAAACTCAGGCGGATCCGGGAGCGAGCCACTCCGCAAGTCAAGCGCCCCTTCTATATCGGTTTGGGTGTGGGCTTTTTGCTGCTCTTGCTGGTGCTGCTCGGCTTCATGAACACCGGCAGTTTTTTTGCGCTGCCATCCTCGTTTGGGAACACCGCGACATCGGAGGCGATTTGGGGGCTCAAGCCATCGAACCTACTCATGGTGCTGCCCATGGGGGCGTTCCTGGTGGTGCTGGCGCGCAGCTTTATCGGCTTGAAGGCCTTCGGATTGTTCACCCCCATGCTGGTGGCGCTGGCCTTCCTGCAGATTGGACCCATTATGGGACCCATCGTCCTTGGATCCTCAGTGTTTGTCGGAATGCTTATTGCACCGCTGCTCTTGAAATTGCGGATGACCCGCGTCGGCTTTCTTGGAACCCTTATCTCATTGATTGTGCTGGTTCTTGTGACCTTGCAAATCGTCCTCGACACAAAGCTGCAGGTTGACGCTTTCCCGGTGGTCGTGTGCGCGTTGGTGGTAGAGCGCTGGTGGCGTCAGTGGGAGAAGGACGGTGCTTACGAGGCCGCGCGCCTTGCGTTCAACACTTTCGTGATTTCGATCGTTATCCAGTTTGTGATGGTGTCCGATCTGGCATTGGCGCTGATCGAAGCCTCGCCCGTGCTCATGCCCGCCCTCACCGGCATAGCCATAGCCATACTTGGCCGATATCGCGGGCTGCGGCTGACGGAAATCGGCCGGTTCATGCCAATCTGGCTTGAGCGGCGCCGTGTTGCACGCCGGGGATCTGATCCGGCCCAGTATGAATTCGACCTTGAACCGGCCGAGCCAGTGCAACCGCCGCGCGCGGTTCCGCCACCTTTGGAGGGTATGTGGGTTATCGCATCGCCCGATGACTTTGCAAAAGGCCGAAGACGCCGCGTGCCCCAGCCCATGGAGAGCGCGGGCAAGACGATGCCGGAAAACAAGGCTCAATTCGCACCTGAACCCGGCGAGGATGCGAAGCCCTCAACAAAGCCACCCATGCACAATGCCTGGATAATTCATTCGGCCGAGGACGTTTGAGATGTTCTACGATTTTCGGAGTAAAATCAGGGATAAAGCGGTGGTTCGCATCGACCCGCCAGGCATAGCCGACCCGATTGATGAAATCCTTGGCATCAATATGCGCAACGCGTTGATCGCCAAATATAACCCGCGCGGGGCCATCGAGCGAGCGCGCGACAAGGTGGCGGCCAAAGTGGCGCTGGAAAGCGCCGGAATTGCGTGCACGGGCACTGTGGCTGTCATCGATGATTACCAGTCGCTCCTCGCCTTCAAACCAACCCGTGACATGCCGGATGCCTGGGCGATCAAACCAGCCAGAGGCTCGCAGGGCGACGGCATTCTCCTGGCGGTTCGGCGCGAAGGGGATACCTGGTTCAAGGGATCGGGCGCCCCCCTCACTGAAGATGACGTCATGCATCACATTCAAAGGGTCGTCGATGGCGGGTTCTCGGGCGATTCGGCGAGTGAGGACGCAGCGCTCATCGAACCGCTGATAATCGCCGATCCCGCGCTTGCAGACCTCGTCCCTGAAGGCTTGCCCGATTTGCGCGTGATCTGCCTTCATGACGAGCCGTTGATGGCGATGGTGCG
>JBCBKF010000315.1:0-2406 GCA_038522255.1 Pseudomonadota bacterium | reverse complement strand
GTTATGCTGATGCTGATCGGCTTGCAGATCGGCCTTAATTCCTATTGCCGCCGAATTGAGTCGCAGCGCTCGAAAGCGGCGCTGGATGACCGTGTCGAAGCCGGTCCGAGCACGCCCGGAAAAGCAGCGCAAGGCGCCGGGGCGGGGACTGCATCCGGGCGCTCATCTGGCGATGCCGTAACGGCATGACGCGCCTGCGCGCGCCGCTCCTGTCCAAAGCGTTGCTTTGGACCCTGTGATGCGCCATGAGGCGCGCGGAATTTGTCGCGCAGCGTGCAAATAACGCACCATGCGCGTTGTGGGATGCGCACGGTGCGCAAAGTGAGAGGAGACACGCTATGACCCCGCAGGAATTGGCAACGAAAGTCGGCGAACCGCTCGGCACAAGCGAGTGGGTGGAATTGAGCCAGGAGCGTATCAACCAGTTTGCAGAGGCGACCGGCGATCACCAGTTCATCCATATCGACGAAGAGGCTGCCAAGATGACGCCGTTTGGCGGCACGATCGCCCACGGTTTTCTTACGCTTTCGATGATCCCCTATCTCGGCGCCAACAGCGACATGGACCGGATCGACGGCGTCAAGATGGGCGTGAATTACGGCGGCAACAAAACCCGCTTTATCGCGCCGGTGCGCGCCGGCAAGCGGGTGCGTGGCCATTGGAAGCTGGTCGAAATGATCGAAAAGCGCCCCGGCCAGTGGCAGCAGACCGCTGAGATCACGATGGAGATCGAAGGCGAAGACAAGCCCGCTTTGATCTGCGAGTGGATCACCCAATACTTTGTGTAAGCCAGCGAAAGGGTGAACAATGATCGGATCCGGCATCGCGGTTGCGGCGCTCTGGATGGCCACAGTGACCCTTTTTATCTTCGGCGCGGTCAATGTCGGCTATCAGAAATACGTGATGGAAACATTGGCCATTCTGCTTGGCGTTTCTGGCGGAATTGTCGGCATGAGCGCCACCGAAGCTTTACTCGATGCTGAGCGCGCCATTCCCGTCGAATCCAGTCAAATTCACCAGGAAACTTAACAAAAGGACCCCCCAATATGACCCGTGAAGCCGTCATCGTCTCCACCGCCCGCACCCCAATCGGCAAGGCCTATCGCGGCGGATTCAACGCAACCCCCGGCGCCACGCTTGGCTCCATGTCGCTTGCCCCGGCGATTGAGCGCGCAGGCATTGATGCTGGCGAGATTGACGATGTTGTCTGGGGCAGCGCGCTCCAGCAAGGTACGCAGTCATCCAACCTTGGCCGCCTTGTCGCGCTGCGTTCGGGCTGTCCGGTCACTGTTGCCGGCCAGACGATGGACCGCCAGTGCTCCTCGGGCCTGATGTCGATCGCGACCGCGGCCAAGCAGATCATGGTCGATGGCATGGACGTCGTTGCTGGCGGTGGTCAGGAATCGATCAGCCTCGTGCAAACCGCCGAAATGCGTTTTGCCCCTGATCCCTCGCTGATCGCGATGCACAAGAATGTCTACATGTCGATGCTGGATACCGCCGAGACGGTTGCCGCGCGCTATGATATCAGCCGCGAAGCGCAGGACGAATACGCCCTGTCCTCGCAGCAGCGCACCGCTGCCGCGCAGCAGGCCGGCAAGTTCGACGATGAAATCGTGCCGACCACCACGACGATGATGGTCAAGAACAAGGAATCCGGCGAAGTCAGCCAGCAGGAAGTCACCATTGAGAAAGATGAGGGCAACCGGCCGCAGACGACGCTCGATGCGCTCGCTGGCCTCAACCCTGTAATGGGCCCGGACAAGGTCATCACCGCAGGCAACGCCTCGCAGCTGTCAGATGGTTCGGCTGCGTCCATCCTCATGGAAGCCAAGGTTGCCGAGAAGAAAGGCCTTGAGCCGCTGGGCCGTTATGTCGGCATGGCAGTGGCGGGCAGCGAACCCGACGAGATGGGCATCGGCCCGGTTTTCGCGATCCCCAAGCTGCTTGAGCGCACCGGCGTGAAAATGGACGATATCGGCCTGTGGGAACTGAATGAAGCGTTTGCCGTGCAAGTGCTTTACTGCCGTGATCGCCTCGGCATCCCCAACGAACTGCTCAACGTCAATGGCGGCTCGATCTCGATCGGCCACCCCTATGGCATGACGGGCGCGCGTTGCACCGGCCACGCGCTGATCGAAGGCAAGCGCCGCGGCGCCAAGTACGTCGTGGTCACCATGTGCGTGGGCGGCGGCATGGGCGCAGCGGGGCTGTTCGAAGTCTTCTAAGCCTCACTTGGAGCGATTAATGTGAAGGGTGCGGGAACGCTGGGCGTTTCCGCACCCTTATTTATTGGGGCACAGCACTCTCAAGGCCATCACAAAGGACAGCCGCGTTGACGGACGAGACACCAAACCTGATCAAGCAGCATTTCCAGCCAACCGACGCCGAGCGTTTGCAGGCTCC
>JBCBKF010000314.1:0-2421 GCA_038522255.1 Pseudomonadota bacterium | reverse complement strand
GTGTCGGCGGGCACGAATTCCATAAGGCCCCGGATCGTCAGCAGGCGTTCGGACTGCTCGTTGATCGAGGCTGCGAATTTCTCATAGGTCTCCGGCATGTTGCCGCGCACTGCGTGCTGGAGCTGCGCGACATTTTCGGGCGTCCAGGCGTGTTCTTCGCCGCGCAGGCGGAACTGGTAGATGCCGCCGACATCGAGCATGCCTTGATACAACGGATTGTCGCCATAGGCCTGCGCGTGGCGGCGCACCGCTTCTTCACCGACTTCGGCAAGGCCAATGCCTTCGATCGTGGTCGCGGTGCCAGTGAAGTATTTGTCGACAAAGGCGCTGGAGAGACCAACCGCGTCAAAGATCTGCGCGCCGCAATAGGATTGATAGGTCGAGATGCCCATCTTCGACATGACCTTGCGAATGCCCTTGCCGATTGCCTTAATATAATTGGCTTCCGCCTCGCTCGCAGCGATTTCGGGGTGCTTGCGCGCGCGGATTTCCTCGATCGTTTCAAACGCGACGTAAGGGTTGATCGCTTCTGCGCCGTATCCCGCGAGCACGCAGAAATGGTGCACTTCGCGCGCTTCGCCGGTTTCGACGACGAGCCCTGTTTGCATCCGCAGGCCCTGGCGCACCAAGTGGTGGTGTACCGCGGCGGTTGCGAGCAGAGCGGGCATGGGCACGCGATCGGGGCCCTGCTTGCGGTCCGACAGGATCAGAATATTGTGGTCGGCAAGCACCGCTTCAGTTGCGGCCCAGCACATCTCCTTGATCGCCAGTTCCAGCCCTTCAACTCCGACGCCTGCATCCCACGTGATGTCGATAGTCGCGCAGCGGAAAGCGCCATCGAGCGTCGTTTCAACCGAGCGAATTTTCGCCAGATCGTCATTGGTCAGGATCGGCTGGTTCACTTCCAGACGCTTATGGGTCCCCGCATCGCGGCCGAGCAGGTTGGGCCGCGGGCCGATCATGGACAGCAGGCTCATCACCAATTCCTCGCGGATCGGATCGATTGGCGGGTTGGTGACCTGCGCAAAGTTCTGCTTGAAATAGTCGTAGATCAACCGCGACCGGTTCGAAAGCACCGCAATCGGCGTGTCGGTCCCCATCGAGCCGATCGGATCATCCCCTTTGAGCGCCATCGGCTCGAGGAATTTGGTCACGTCCTCTTGGGTATAGCCAAAGGTCTGCTGCGCTTCGAGCAGGGTTGGCGTTTCCTTGTTCTCGTCCTGCGGCAGCTCTTCAAATTCCGGGTCGACCACTTCGAGATCGTCGAGCTTGAACTGCGCCTTGTCGAGCCACTCGGCATAGGGCTGGGCGCTGGCGAGCGTTGCTTTCAATTCGCTGTCTTCGATGATGCGACCCTGATTGAGATCGATCAGCAGCATCTTGCCCGGTTGCAGGCGCCATTTGCGGGTGATGTCTTCCTCGGCAAACGGCAGCACGCCGCTTTCCGAGGCAAGGCACACGATATCATCCTTGGTGACGCAGAAGCGCGCCGGGCGAAGGCCGTTGCGATCCAGTGTCGCGCCGATCTGGCGGCCATCGGTGAAGCACACTGCGGCGGGGCCATCCCAGGGCTCCATCAATGCGGCGTGGTATTCGTAGAAAGCGCGCCGGCCTTCATCCATCAGCGTGTTGCCGCCCCAGGCCTCTGGCATCAGCATCATCATCGAATGGGCAAGGCTGTACCCGCCCGCCAGCAGCAGCTCCAAAGCGTTATCGAGGCAGGCCGTATCCGATTGGCCATGCGGGATGATTGGCCAGATCTTGTCGAGATCAGGACCCAAGAGCTCGCTTTCCATCGTCCGGCGGCGGGCGTTCATCCAGTTCACATTGCCGCGCACCGTGTTGATTTCACCATTATGCGCGATCAGTCGATAGGGGTGGGCAAGCCGCCAACTGGGAAAGGTGTTGGTCGAGAAGCGCTGGTGCACCAGACCAAGCGCCGAAACGCAGTCCGGATCGCGCAGATCGTCATAAAAACTTTTGACCTGATCGCACAGCAACAGGCCCTTATAAACGATGGTCCGGCTCGAAAAACTCGGCATGTAGAGGTCGGTGAGGCCGGGAAGCCCGTGCTTCTTGGCAAGGCCCGGCAGCGGGTTTTGAACCTGCTTGCGAATGACGAGGAGCTTGCGCTCAAACGCGTCCTGATCCGGCGTGCTGGCCCCGCGCGCGATGATCGCTTGTTGGATCACCGGCATCGATGCGACCACGGCATCGCCCAGCCCATCCAGAGTGGTGGGCACATCGCGCCATCCGATCAGGCGCTGGCCTTCCTTGGCGATGAAGGTTTCAAACCTCTGCGTGATAAAGCTGCGCGCCGCTTCGTCCTGAGGCATGAAGCACATCGCGACAGCGTAATCGCCGGGATGTGGCAGGTCGAGGCTGTGCTCGCCCGCCCATTTGCGCAGCAGCGGATCGGGT
>JBCBKF010000313.1:0-2427 GCA_038522255.1 Pseudomonadota bacterium | reverse complement strand
GTGGGCAAGACCGAGCTGACCAAGGCGCTGGCGGAGTTCCTCTTCGACGATGATCAGGCGATGGCCCGCATCGATATGAGCGAGTTCATGGAGAAGCATTCGGTCGCCCGGCTGATCGGCGCGCCTCCGGGCTATGTCGGTTATGATGAAGGCGGAGTGCTAACCGAAAGCGTGCGCCGCCGGCCCTATCAGGTGGTGCTGTTCGATGAGGTCGAAAAAGCGCATGGCGATGTCTTCAACGTGCTGTTGCAAGTGCTCGACGATGGGCGGCTGACCGACGGTCAGGGGCGCGTGGTCGACTTTTCCAACACGCTCATCATCCTCACCTCAAACCTTGGCAGCCAATATCTTGCGAACCTGCCCGATGACGGGAAGGTCGCCGATGTTGAGGATCAGGTGATGGATGTGGTGCGCGGGCATTTCCGGCCTGAATTCCTGAACCGGCTGGACGAGATCATCCTCTTTCACCGCCTCGCCATGGAGCATATGGCGCCGATTGTGGCGATCCAGGTCAAGCGGGTGCAGAAGCTGTTGGATGACCGCAAGATCACGCTCGATCTGACCGATGCGGCGCTGCGATGGCTTGGCAGGGTCGGTTACGATCCTGTGTATGGGGCGCGACCGTTGAAACGCGCCGTTCAAAAATATTTGCAGGATCCGCTCGCTGAAAAGCTGCTTGAGGGTACGGTTAACGATGGAAGCGTCGTTAAAATCGACGAAGGGGACGGCGAACTGCGCATGACGCTCGATGAATGACGAATCCGGGCGTAAAAACGGGCGAGATAAGGGACACAACGGACACAGCCTGTGCGCGACACTATTTTGACATTGTCACACAATACGCGCCATATTTCACGAATGGCAAATAATATTGCGTGGTTCCGGGGGAAGGTGGTAAGAAAAGTCCAAACAGCCGTTTGTGTATGTGGGATTAACGCCACAGCTTCATTAAAAGTGCGGCGTTGCGGCAAGCTGCTTTGACATCAAAATAACGCTATTGCACAAAACCGTCATCGCAGGGGCTGCATCGCGATACCAATTGGGGACCAGGCTGCGCGTTTTACGCGCGCATGCCGGGGGAGGTATTGGCGTGATGAGAGCTCCGGTTGTCGCAACTGGAGTAACCATGAAAAAGATTCACATTTCTTCGCTGAAGGCTCTGACCTTCTCTGCATCGGCGCTCGCGCTCATCGTTGCCAGCCCGTCGCTCGCCCAAGAGGCCGAGCCGGAAGAGCAGGAAGAAGCGCAGGCCGAGGAAGAGGAAGAACAGGTCGATATTACCTCCGACGCTTCCGACACTCAGCAGGATCAAGGCCGCATCACGGTCACCGGCTCGCGCATTGTTCGCGACACGTACAGCTCGATCTCGCCGCTTCAGGTGATCTCGGGCGTGCAGCAGCGCGAAGTTGGTGCGTTTGATCCTACGCAGATCCTGCAGCGTTCGACCGCAGCCTCCGGTCAGCAGATCGACGCGACCTTCCAGGGCTTCGTGCTTGATAACGGTCCGGGTTCGCAGACCATCAACCTTCGTGGTCTCGACGCTAGCCGTACGCTGGTTCTCGTCAACGGCCGCCGCCTTGCGCCCTCGGGTGTGGAAGGCGCGCCGGCCAACCCCTCCATCAACCTGCTGCCCACATCGTTGATCGAACGATTTGACCTGCTGCTTGATGGCGCATCCTCAATTTACGGTTCCGATGCCGTTGCGGGTGTGGCAAACGTCGTGCTGCGCAAGGACTTTGACGGGCTCGAGCTGTTTGCACGCGGCGAACTCAACCCTGAGGGTGCCGGTGAAGACTTCACGGTCAGCGCCGCCTGGGGCTTTAGCACGGACCGCGCCGTTTTTGGCATTGCTGCCGAATATGATTTCCGCGAAGCGATTCGCTTGAGAGACCGCGACTTCTTTACCGGCTGCGCAACGCAGCGCGAATTGACGAGCACTGGCGAAATCCGCACGCTGGATATTGGTGCAAACGCCCGTGCGCTCGATCAGTCGGGCGGAACGATTGGCGTGGCTTTGGACCCCAACGATTGTGATCAATTCGTTGGTACCGGCGCGATCATCATCGACAACACCTTTTCTGGCGCGCTGTTCAATCAGCCTAACGAAGGCAATTTCGGACTTCCGGGCTTCAGCGAGACCACAGACGCTTTCGGTAACGTTGTCGACAGCGATGGCGACGGCATCCGCGACGTTGATTTCCAGTTCAACAACCTGGACGGCACCAACCTTGATCAGGTCTTTGTCAGCGAGCAGGAACTCTACAACGTCTATGCATATGGTGAGTACACTTTCCCCGGAGAGGCGAACATCACGCCTTACTTCGAGGCGAACTTCACGCGTGCAGAGGTAACCGCGGATAATACGGGCAACTCGCAGCTCCCACAGCAAAGAATGATGTAAAAGAGAGCAAGAGAGCAAGAGAGAGA
>JBCBKF010000312.1:0-2450 GCA_038522255.1 Pseudomonadota bacterium | reverse complement strand
CGATTGGCGGCGCGGATATGCCCGTTGTGGTCTCGATGCTGAACTCTTATTCCGGTTGGGCCGCAGCGGCGCTTGGCTTCACGCTCGGCAATTTCGCGTTGATCATAACTGGCGCGCTGGTCGGGTCTTCAGGCGCGATCCTGTCTTACATCATGTGTAAGGGCATGAACCGAAGCTTCATCTCAGTGATCCTGGGCGGCTTTGGTGGCGACGATGCAGCTGCGGCTGCAGGCGGACAGGAAGATCGCCCGTTTAAACGTGGCTCCGCCGATGATGCCGCCTTTATCATGAAGAACGCTTCTAAGGTCATCATCGTACCAGGCTATGGCATGGCGGTGGCTCAGGCCCAGCACGCGCTGAAAGAGATGGCTGACAAGCTGAAAGAAGAAGGCGTCGATGTGACCTATGCCATTCACCCGGTTGCTGGTCGGATGCCGGGGCATATGAACGTCCTTCTGGCTGAAGCGCAGGTGCCTTATGATGAGGTGTTTGAGCTTGAAGACATCAACTCAGATTTCCGCAACTCGGAAGTAGCCTTCGTCATCGGCGCTAATGATGTGACCAACCCGGCGGCGAAGACAGATAAGACCTCGCCCATCTATGGCATGCCAGTTTTAGACGTCGAGAATGCAGGCACGGTCTTGTTCATTAAACGCTCGATGGGCTCTGGCTATGCCGGAATCCAGAATGAGCTTTTCTTCCGTGACAACACAATGATGTTGCTCTCAGATGCGAAGAAAATGGTCGAGGATATCGTCAAGGCGCTGTAGCGCCTCGGCGGAAATATAAACAAAAACAAAGCTAGAGATGGGAGCGATCGGACATGGCGATCAAAACACGGTTCACAGAAGAGTTTGGCATCGAACACCCGATCGTTCAGGGCGGGATGCAATGGGTCGGCTACGCCGAAATGGTCGCACCCGTCGCCAATGCTGGCGGTCTCGGTTTCCTCACAGCGCTCACCCAGCCGACGCCAGAAGACCTCGCCAAAGAGATCGCGCGCACCAAGGAGATGACCGATAAGCCGTTCGGCGTGAACCTCACCATCTTGCCTGCAATCAAACCGCCCCCTTATGCTGAGTACCGCCAAGCGATCATCGAAGGCGGCATCAAAATCGTCGAAACCGCTGGCTATAAGCCGAAAGAGCATATCGACCATTTCAAAGAGTACGGGATCAAAATCATCCATAAATGTACAGCGGTGCGTCACGCGCTTTCCGCAGAGCGGATGGGCGCGGATGCGATCTCAATCGATGGCTTCGAATGCGCTGGTCACCCCGGCGAAGACGATATTCCTGGCCTGATCCTGATCCCGGCAGCTGCCAATAAAGTCAGCGTACCAATGCTGGCTTCAGGCGGCTTTGGCGATGGCCGCGGCCTTGCGGCAGCTTTGGCGCTCGGCGCAGACGGGATCAATATGGGCACGCGCTTTTGTGTCACCCAAGAAGCCCCCATCCATCCCAACTTCAAACAGCAAATGGTCGAGAATGATGAGCGCGACACCAAGCTCATCTTCCGCACATTGCACAATACCGCGCGCGTGATGAAGAACGCGGTCAGCACCGAAGTGGTCGATATCGAGCGCAAGGGCGGCGCCAAATTCGAAGATGTACAACATCTGGTCGCCGGGGTTCGTGGTCGTAAAGCCATGGAAATCGGCGATACTGATGACGGCATCTGGTCAGCTGGTCAGGTTCAAGGGCTCATCGACGACATTCCAACCGTGAAAGAGCTGATCGATCGCATCGTGGCCGAAGCCGAAGATGTGATCAAAGCGCGTATGAACGGTATGCTGAGCTAAAACAGCTGACACCGCGAAGATCTTAAGCTTTCAATTCATCTGACTCAGTCTAAACTCTGGCCCGATACAAACCATCTTAAGGGGGTTTATGATGGGCGAGTTTGTTGCCGAAGTTTTCTCTGTCAGCGGCCTGTTTACGCTGCTGATGTTGCTCTTGTTGCAAGCCGTATTGGGCTTCGACAATCTGCTTTATATCTCAATTGAATCGCAGCGCGTGGGCCCGCAAAAAGCGCCCATGGTGCGGCGCTGGGGCATTGCCATTGCCGTGATCTTGCGGATCGTTCTGTTGGTCATCGTGGTCAATCTGTTCGCGCTGCTCGCAGAACCCTTGTTCAAGATTGTATTAAAAGGGATTTTCGAGGGCGAGTTCACGCTACAAGCGCTGGTGACCCTCGTCGGCGGCGGGTTCATCATCTACACGGCCGTGAAGGAAATTCACCACCTGCTCGCGGTCGACCATATCGAGCATACCGAGGGCTCTGCTGGCAAATCCGTGGCCCAAGCCATCGCTATGATTGTGGCGATGAACTTGGTGTTCTCATTCGACTCCATCCTCTCGGCCATGGCGATTGCGAACGTTGAAGTGGCGAATGTTGTCAGCGCGTCCGGAGACGTCCTCAGCACGTTCACCGGCACCGTGGTTCAATGT
>JBCBKF010000311.1:0-2458 GCA_038522255.1 Pseudomonadota bacterium | reverse complement strand
AGATCCTCTTGCGGGGTTGCCGCCAATTCGGCGCGCAGTGCGGCGTAATCGGCGTGGAGCGGGTGCAGGCCGTCAAGCACGCCCGCGACATCGCCCGTTGCCGCCGCCTTTGCGAGCAGCTCTGAAGTGCGGTAGCGATCCCGGTCAGGATCAACCACAAACCATTGCTCGCGCGCCGCCATCGGGGTGCGACCGTCCCGAATGTCTTCGACCAGCCAGGTGAAATTCTTGCTCGCCAGCTGATCAAGTTCCGCGCTGACGCCTGTTTGCGCAGAGACTTTGAGCGCCTGCAGATCATAGTCGGCGGGGTCGAGGCCTTCTGCCTCGATATTCTCGATATAGGCGATCAGCGCTTCAACCCCGGCGAGTGTCCAGGGCTGCGCTAGCGATGCTTGAGGATCGAGGTCCGCTTGGTCGATCGGATTGGAAACGACTGCGGGAAACGCTTCGTCGAAGCTTTCCGACTGGTCGTTCGTCTCCCCGTTCGTCTCCCCGTTCGTCTCCGGCGCGTCTGCAGGTTCAACGACCGCTTCAGGATCGGTGGTCTCGGTTTCTGCAAGCAAGTCAACCGGCGCAAGCGGGTCGGCCCGCTGTTCTTGCGCCAAGGCACCCGCCGCGCCCGCATTGCCCACCATGCCGCCGACCAAGAGCGCCGCGATCAGCCGTTCGGTCCAAGCCGTCTTGTGCCTTCTTTGCATTTCTTCCTCAATCATTCCAAGTGCCCCTCGCCATGGTCTGCCCGGCGTGCACGCGTCCTGCGCTTTTAAGCATACTCCCTCTTACCGTTTCCTATCAACCAACCTCGCTTTCGCTGCGATGAATCGCGCAATGAACCGCAGTGGAGCGCTTAATTGCCTTGGCATGAATGGTGACGGCGAAGCGCCTTGCGCCTAGGGCGGGTCACCGATGCCGCCTTCCGACCCCGCCTTTGCCCGATTGGCGCCCCTCGCCGCCGCAGCAGCGGGCGTTGGCTTTCTGGCTTTGATGGACGCGTTCATGAAGACTGCCGCCCTTTCTGCAGGCGCTTATAGCGCGACCGTACTGCGGTCGCTGATCGGTGCCGCGATCATTGCACCCTTCTGGTTGGCGCGGCGCAAGGCGTGGCCAACACGCGCAGCGTTCAAATTGCATATCGAGCGCGGCATCATATCGGCGTTCATGGCGCTCAGCTTTTTCTACGCCATCACCACAATGCCATTGGCTGAGGCCATTGCGATCAGCTTTATCGCGCCGATCGTCGCTTTGTATTTTGCGCGGGTGCTTTTGGGGGAGGAAATCCACCGCTCTGCATATCTCGCCAGCGTCCTGGGATTTGCGGGTACGCTGGTGATCGTCGGGGGACAGATTGGCGTGGGCCGCGAAGGAGCTGAACCGGTCTCACGCGAATTTCTTTATGGCCTTGCCGCGATGGGTTTTTCCGCCCTGCTCTACGCCTACAATTTCGTGGTCATTCGCAAGCAAAGCCAGCTTGCAGGCCCGGTCGAAGTGGCGACATTCCACAGCGGTGTGGGCGGGATCGTCCTCCTGTTATTTGCGCCGTTTTTCTGGGAGACGCCCGCGGCAGATGCGCTTCAGTCGGTTGCTGCGGCGGGCGCACTGACGGTTGCTGGCGCGATGGCGATTGCCTGGGCCTATGCGCGCGCCGAGACGCAGGCTCTCGTCCCGATTGAATATTCCGGCTTCCTGTGGGCAAGCCTGTTTGGCTGGCTGTTCTTTCGCGAAGAAGTCACCGTGCCCACGCTGATCGGCGCAGCTTTGATCGTGGCGGGCTGCTGGATAGCCTCGCGCAAGAGCGCTTGAGCCAAATGCAAGAAAAGTCGGCTGCTATCAGACGATAGTCGCAATCGACTCGCAACTAAGCGCGCACCACTTGACCTGAGCCGCACAGTCTAGCACTTGCCTTGTGAACGAAATTTCACCGGACTTGGATCGCCCGGATCCCCCTTTCGCCCTCGCGCGCGGGAGGGTTAGCCAAAAAAAGGATGGGACACCCGATGACAGCTATCGGCAAGGACACGCTCGCAACCCGCTCAACCCTCGATGTGAACGGCAAGGAATACGCCTATTACTCGCTCGCCAAGGCGGCCGAGCAGTTGGGCGATGTTTCCAAGCTTCCCAATTCGATGAAGGTGCTGCTGGAAAACCTGCTGCGCTTTGAGGATGAAGGCTTCACTGTCGGGCGCGAGCATATTCAGGCGATTGTCGACTGGCAGAAGAACCCAGTCACCGGCAGCGAAATCCAGTACCGCCCGGCGCGCGTGCTGCTGCAGGACTTCACCGGCGTGCCAGCCGTCGTGGACCTGGCTGCGATGCGCGATGCGATCGTGAAGCTGGGCGGCGACGCCGAGCAGATCAACCCTCTGAACCCGGTCGATCTGGTCATCGACCACTCGGTCATGATCGACGCGTTCGGCAACCCGCGCGCGTTCCAGATGAACGTGGACCGCGAATACGAGCG
>JBCBKF010000310.1:0-2460 GCA_038522255.1 Pseudomonadota bacterium | reverse complement strand
GAATTCGCGGTTGTAGCAGCCAAGGCCGCAGACCTCGAAACCGAGCTCTGCCGAAGCAATCCGGGCGGCGGCCACGGCGTGGGTTGCATCGCCGAAAATGAAGACGCGCTTGCCGGTCAGATATGTCGAATCGACCGAGCGGCTCCACCATGGCATGCGGGAATGGGTGTCGCCGAGGGCAGGCGTGGGATCTGCACCTGCCAGCTCGGCGACGTCGGCAATGAAAGCGCGTGTGGCGCCCACGCCGATAGGGACGCTGCGGATAGCGGGCTGGTTGAACGTTCGTTCGAGCCAGCGGGCCGCTTCGTCAGCAATCTCGGGATAAAACAATGTTGAAGTCCGCCTCGCCAATGCGGGCGATGTCGGACGGGGTGGCACCCAGCGGCGCGACGAGATTGATCTCAACGCCCAGGGTTTGAAGAATTTTGCGGATCTCGACCAGATCATCGCGGTGGCGAAAGCCGAGCGCGGTCGGGCCGAGGATGTTGGCGCGCGCAGGGCGGCCATCCATAGGGCTACGTTCGACGCTGGTGTCAGCGAGGTTGCGCACGATCTGGTAAAACGTCTCCGCCGCGCCCCAGTTTTCCTTGCGCTGATAGCTTGGTAGCTCCAGCGGAATGGCGGGGCAGGGCAGGTCCATCGCCTCGCTCAGGCCACCCGGATCATCCTGAATAAGCTCTGCGGTGCACGAGGCGCCGACAATGATCGCCTCCGGCTTGAACCGCTCGACCGCATCCATCGCCGCATCTTGGAAGAGCTGCGCTGTGTCTTTGCCCAGATCGCGCGCTTCGAACGTGGTGTAGGTGACAGGAGGACGCGCTCCGCGGCGCTCAATCATGGTGAAGAGCAGATCGGCGTATGTGTCTCCCTGAGGGGCGTGCAGCACATAGTGCAGGCCCTTCATCGCGGTCGCGATGCGCATCGCGCCGACATGGGGTGGTCCCTCATAGGTCCAGACAGCCAATTGCATCGCCTACACCTCCAGCCTGTCACGCCGCCGAAGCGGGCGCGCAAAAAGTTCCGCAAGGTCACCGGCCTGATCGAAGCCATGGATGGGCGAGAAGACGAGTTCGATCGCCCATTTGGTCGTCAGCCCTTCGGCCTCAAGCGGGTTGGCAAGCCCCAGCCCGCACACGGTGAGATCGGGTCTGTCTTCGCGCACCCGGTCCAACTGGCGATCAACATGCTGCCCTTCGGAAAGGCGCGCCTTGTCCGAAATCAAAGCGAGCTCATGAGCCAAGTGTTTGCGATGAAGATAGGGCGTGCCGATTTCGACCGGGACCATGCCCATCTCGCCGCTCAGGAACCGGGCGAGCGGCACTTCAAGCTGCGAATCGGGCAAAAAGCTGATCCGCTTGCCTTCAAGCTCTTCGCGGGCGTGTTCGATGGCGCGCTTTGCCCGCGCGCGACCCGGCGCGATCACCTGGTTGAAGCGCAGCTCGTCAACGCCAAAGGCGCGCGCGGCGGCGGCAAGCCAATGCGTCGTCCCTTCCGCGCCGAACGGGAACAGCGCATCAAGGTGCACAGCGCCGCGATCTTCGAGCGCCATGGCGGTGTCGGTGAGAAACGGTTGCGCGAGGAGGAAACGTGTGTTGGGGCCAACAGCGGGTAAATCGCGCGCATTGCGGGCGGGCAACACGCCGACGCGCTCAATGCCGAGCTCTGCGAATAACCGCAGGAACTGATCCTCAACAATATCGGGCAGCGAGCCCACCATCAGCAATTCCAGCGGCGCATCGGTGGGCTGTGCCGGCATTTCCGGGACAAGCGCAGCAAGGCACGCATCCTCGCCTTGGGTAAAGGTCGTCTCGATCCCGCTGCCTGAATAGTTGAGAATGCGCACATCGGGCATGTGCCGCGCCCCGAGGCGCTCAGCGGCTTTGGCCAGATCGAGCTTGATCACTTCAGACGGGCATGAGCCGACAAGAAACAGCGTCTTGATGTCCGGTCGCCGGGCGAGCAGGCGATCGACCACGCGGTCGAGCTCTTCCTGGGCATCGACCATGCCGGCAAGATCGCGCTCTTCCATGATTGCTGTGGCAAAGCGTGGCTCGGCAAAGATCATCACGCCCGCAGCGGATTGCAGCAAATGCGCGCAGGTACGCGAACCCACCACGAGGAAGAACGCATCCTGCATCTTGCGATGCAGCCACACGATACCGGTCAACCCGCAGAACACCTCGCGCTGACCACGTTCGCGCAGTACTGGCCGGTCCTGAGCGACCGGTTTGGGGCTTGAGCAGCCGGCAAGGGTCACAGCCTCGCTCACGCTGGTGCCGCCTCAAGCGAAGCCGCTTCAAGCCGCGCAGCGCGCAGCTTGAGCAGGAATTGCCCGGCATTGATGACATAGGCGGCGTAAGCGGCGAGCGCGACAGTCATGCGCGCTTCGAATGATCCAACCCCGCCAAACAACATGACCAGATAGGCCGTGTGCAGCGCGAGGACCGCGAAGGAAAATAC